>NZ_JBBJZX010000064.1:0-11695 GCF_038148935.1 Streptococcus pseudopneumoniae
AGTCCCTTAGAAAAACGATTGGACTCAGTCAAGCTTAAAATGGCATCGACCACAGTTCTTCTCATCATACGAAAGTCACGAACACCAGAGGGCAGGGCTACTGGGCTGATTTTTTTCATAAGGCGGTAAAAGAGATCAGCACAGAAACTGCGAAAGAAGGGTTCCCCCTCCCGACTGGTTCTCCGTGTTCCTACGCAGTCCAAATCTTCATTTTGGTCTAGTAAGTTTTTCATCTCAAGCAGCATACTAGGAGGATCCTGGAGGTCTGCATCCATCACCACCACCAAATCTCCTGTCGCATATTGCAATCCTGCATAAAGAGCTGCTTCTTTTCCAAAATTTCGAGAGAAAGAAATATAATGCACTGCCGGATTTTGTTCCCGATAGGCCTTTAAGAGTTCCAAGGTTCCATCACTTGATCCATCGTCGACAAAGACATACTCGATTTCTGTTTCCAAATCTGGAAGTAAAGCTTCCAAAGCCTGATAAAAAAGAGGAAGTACTTCCTCTTCGTTTAAACAGGGGACAATGATTGACATCACCATCTTAGTCTTCAAATCCATTTGGATGCTTGCTTTGCCAACGCCATGCGTCTTCACACATTTGGGTGATGCCGAGTTCTGCTTCCCAGCCGAGTTCTGCTTTGGCTTTTGCAGGATCTGAATAGCAGGCTGCGATATCCCCTGGGCGACGGTCTACGATGCGGTAAGGAATTGGACGTCCCACCGCTTTTTCCATATTTTGGATAATTTCAAGAACTGAGTAGCCTTTACCTGTCCCAAGGTTATAAATGTTTAGACCTGAACCTTTTTGGATTTTTTTCAGAGCTGCGACGTGACCTTTAGCCAAGTCAACAACGTGGATATAATCACGAACACCAGTTCCATCTTCCGTATCGTAATCGTCTCCAAACACTTGCACTTGCTCTAATTTTCCAACGGCTACTTGAGTCACATATGGCAAGAGATTGTTTGGAATACCGTTTGGATTTTCTCCCAAATCACCACTCTCATGGGCTCCGATTGGGTTGAAGTAACGAAGCAAGACCACATTCCATTCTGAGTCTGCCTTGTAAATATCCGTCAAAATTTCCTCTAGCATAAGCTTAGTACGACCGTATGGGTTAGTCACTGAAAGTGGGAAATCTTCCAAGATGGGTACTGTGTGCGGATCTCCGTAAACTGTCGCAGAAGAACTGAAAATGATGTTTTTACAGTTGGCTTCTTCCATAACTTTCAAAAGGCTAACAGTTCCTGCGATATTGTTGTCATAATAGGCAAGAGGGATACGGGTTGATTCGCCAACAGCCTTCAAACCAGCAAAGTGAATGACACCTGTTGGTTCTTCTTGTTCGAAAATGTCACGAAGAGTATCTGTATCACGGATATCAGCCTCATAAAAAGGAATCTCAACTCCTGTAATTCTCTCAACAACTTCTAAACTTTTACGGTTGCTGTTAACAAGGTTATCCACCACAACAACCTGATGACCTGCTTGGATTAACTCAATAACAGTGTGGGTCCCGATAAAACCTGCCCCACCCGTTACCAAAATCTTTTCTTGCATCTTCTTTCCTCGATTCTCGGATTTTTTCTTATTTTACCATTTTTGATAGGGAATGTCATTTGCCATCCTAGAAGCTAAGCTAAAATTTCAGTAAAATATTTATTCGCTTTTTAGTCGTTTGACATAGTTTTCAATTGGGTAGTTTTCAGGGTCCAAGATCAACTCCTTGTCTTTGACCAATTGAGCTAGGTGGTAACCAATGATAGGACCCGTTGTGAGGCCTGATGAACCTAGTCCACTAGCAGCATAGACACCTGCTAAGCCAGGTACTTGCCCAAAGAAAGGTGAGAAATCACTGGTATAGGCACGGATTCCCACACGCTCAGCTCTTGAAGTCGCTACTGCCAAGATTGGATAGCGAGGCAAGGCTGCCTCCTCCATTTGTTGGAGTAAGGTTTCATCTACCGTCAAATCAAATCCCATGTCATTTTCATGGGTAGCGCCTAGGGATAATTTCCCACCTGCAAAAGGAATCAAATCCCACTCCCCTTCTGGCATAACAACAGGGTAAGCTGCCATGTCTTGGGCAAGCTGATAATCTCGGAGTTGTCCTTTCTGAGGACGAACATCTACTTCATAACCTAAAGGCTCTAACAGGTGTCCCAACCAAGCTCCCGTCGCCAAAATAACCTGATCAAACACCTCTTCGCCAATCTGGTAGCCTGATGCTAAAGGTGTCAGGGTCACTTTTTCTTTGACCAGCTTGACATGACTGGCTTCCAGCAAACGAGTTACTAAAAGTTGGCCATCTACTCTCGCTCCACCAGAAGCATAGAGCAGGTGGTCAAATCCCTGCAAACCAGGGAATAATTCATTAGCGGATGCTGGGTCCAGAATGGCTAATTGCCCTATCAAAGGAGATTCTTCTCTGCGCTGGAGGGCCAGTTGATAGAGTTCTTCCAACTTAGTTTCATCCCTTTTCAGGAGAAAGACTCCCGAACGCTGGTAAAAGTCGATTTCTTGCCCTGAATTCTCTAAATCAGCTAATAAATCCACATAAAAATCCGCCCCCAAGCGCGCCATCTTGTACCAGGCTTTATTACGGCGTTTGGAAAACCAAGGACTGATAATTCCTGCTGCGGCCTTGGTAGCCTGACCTTGTCCATGGTCAAAGACGGTTACTTCTAAATCACTTTCTTTCGAGAGGTAGTAGGCAGCTGTTGCCCCCACAATTCCTGCTCCAATAATGGCAACTTTTTTCATTATCTTCACCTTCTAACTAGATATGGTGGAAAGGATTGGTCGATGCTTGACTAGGTACAATATCGATTGTCCAGCCTTTTTCCTCTTTCCATTGAGTAAGGAGTGCTGCGATTTTTTCCACAAAAAGCACTTCAATATAGTGACCTGGGTCCAATGCTAGCAAGCCATCAGACAGCATATCCTGGGCAGTGTGGTAGTAGATGTCACCAGTGATATAGACATCCGCTCCTTTAGCTAAAGCATCCTTATAGAAAGGCTGCCCGCTACCACCACAGATGGCCACTCTTGAAATAGGCTTCTGTAAATCAGTCTCTTGATAATGCACCAATCGAAGGCTATCTAGGCCAAAGACTTGCTTGACCTGTTGGGCCAATTCCCAAAATGTCTGAGGCTGAATATTCCCAATACGACCAATTCCACGTTCAGGGCCAGTTTCCTGCAGATAAGTCGTTTCCTCGATGCCTAGCATCTGACAGAACCAGTCATTGAGGCCATTTTCAACGATGTCAATATTGGTATGGCTGACATAAACTGCGATGTCATGCTTTATCAGATCAATGTAAATCTGATTTTGCGGACGGCTAGCTACCAAGTCCTTGATGGGACGGAAAATCGGCGCGTGCTTGACAATAATCAAGTCCACACCCTTTTCAATGGCTTCAGCCACCGTTTCTTCACGAATATCCAGAGCCACCATGACTCTTTGGATATCCTTGTCCAAAGTTCCAATTTGCAGGCCACGACTGTCTCCCTCCATTGAAAATTCCTGAGGGCAAAAGGCTTCATACGCGTTAATCACTTCACTTGCTAACATGGAGCACCTCCTTGATGGCTTGAATCTTATCTACTAGAACTTGACGTTCTTCCAAATTTTTTTCTGGGATTTGTCCGAGGGCAAACTCTAGCTTAACAGCTTCTTTTTGCCATTTTTGGACAAAGACTGGACTGACCTCTTTGCACAAGAAAGGTCCAAAGCGAACATCACTGGCTGATAGCTTCATTTGACCTGCTTCCACCACCAAAATCTCGTAAAACTTGTCAGCTTCTTCTAAGATGCTTTCAGCTACAATCTGAAAACCATGCTCCTGTAGCCAGATACGCAAGTCGTCTTCACGATTATTGGGTTGAAGGATCAAACGCTCTACATTAGCTAACTTGTCCAAGCCTTCTTCTAATATAGTGGCAATCAAACGACCGCCCATACCAGCAATGGTAATGACCGATACCTGATCTGCCTCATCAAAGGCTGCCAAGCCATTGGCTAAACGGACTTGGATTTTCTCCTTTAGGCCGTGAGCCTCAACATTTTTGACTGCAGATTGGTAGGGACCTTCCACAACCTCACCTGCAATGGCACTTTTGATTTGTCCTCTTTCGACCAACTCGATAGGCAGATAAGCATGGTCACTTCCCACATCTAGTAAAATAGCCCCCTGTGGCACAAAGGAAGCCACCAATTCTAATCTCTTTGAAATCATCTTCTCTCACTTTCCAAAACTCTATTACTTCTTATTATACCACATTTCGGCTGGCAATCTTGTACCTAAAAAGACCGCAATCCACAGATTGCAGCCTTTCTTTATTTTCTAGCTTGATAACGACTGGTTAGAATGAAAATCACGGTAAAGACCAACATCATGGCTCCATAAACAGGTAGTGTTTGTCCTGCCAAGGTCGAAATTTCAAGCAGTTTCTGGATCCTTGGGAAGAGAGCTGTGGCTAGGAAGCCTCCTACTGACCAAACAATCAAGAGGACACGCCATAGGGTAAATGGCATGCAGGCTCTAAATACGGATAAGAAACCAATTGACCCCAAGAGATAATAGAGTAGAGTTGAGATTTCTAACTCAGACCAACCTTGGCTACTTCCAAATATTTTCACAAAAAGAACGCTGAACACAACCATGAGAGCACTTGGTAGAGCACGAAGCATGGATCTTCTGAGGAAATTTGGCTCAACAGGTTTGATATTTCGCTCAAAAGTCAGAACGAATGGTGGGAAACCTTCCACAAACTGGTCAATCATGGTAATCTGGATCGGAATGAAGGGGAAAATGAAGATCCACTCAGACCGTCCCAGAAGAGCACTGGCGATACAGATAACTGCGAGCAAGAAAGAATAGATGGTCTTTATCAAGAAAATAGGGGCGATGTGAGCAATGTTATTGACCACACGACGACCTTCAAAGAGAATCTCAGGAACATCATTAAAGTCAGAGTTCAAGAGAACCAAATTGGCAATCTGACGTGTCGCAGGATCTCCCTCAGCCATCACGATAGAGCAATCCGCCTCACGAAGGGCCAGAATATCATTAACCCCATCCCCTGTCATAGCCGTTGTATGACCCGCTTTTTTCAGCGTTTGGATGATGAGTTTCTTTTGATGAGGGGAAACACGGCCGAAAATAGCTGTCTCTTCAGCCATAGCAATCAATTCCTCATCCTCGATTTTCGAGCAATCTACATAGCTGTGGTAGTCCGCAAAACCAGCCTTCTGGGCAATACTGGATACCGTAACTGGATTGTCACCAGAGATAATCTTGAGCCCCACTTCCTGAGAACGGAGATAGTCCAGCGTCTCTGCTGCTCCCTCTCGAATGGGGTCCAATATTTCCAGCAAGGCTAGAGCCTGAATATCAGATGGTTTCTGTGGTTTGTGGTGGTCTAATTTTTCCTGACTGAGAGCTAAGACCAAGACACGTGACCCTCTCTCCAAGGCCTCTCTGGCTTCGGGGACCTCAAAATCCAGCAACATCTCAGGCGCCCCTAAGAAAACTGTTCCCAAGCCTTCTAACTCCATGGCACCCCACTTGCGGTCGCTTGAGAAGGGGAGATTGGAAATCATAGGGTAGGCTACCTGACCTTGGAAACGCTGGCGAATGGCTTGGGCAGTTGGATTTTTATCCTCACTATGGGCCATATAGCTGGTCAGGATACTGGCAATAGTCTCTTCACCATAAGTTGCCGTCAGCGGAAGAACAGCCTCCACCTGCATCTTTCCTTGGGTGATGGTACCCGTCTTGTCCAAACAGAGCATGTCCACGCGCGCCAAGGTCTCAACAGAGTACATCTCCTGAACCAAGACCTTTTTCAAGCCCAGCTTGATCACTGCAGTCAAGAGCGAAGTAATGGTCAAAAGGGCAATTCCCTTGGGCAACATTCCCAGAAGGGCTGTCGACGAATTTACAACGGACGACTTAAGAGGTAAGCCTTTTAAAATCAAAGCTTCTAGCAAGAGAGCCAGACCAAAAGGAATGATAATCTTCCCAGTAAAACCAGCTAGCTTGTCCAGCGATTTCATGATACGAGAGTTGATTGGTTTAACGGTCTTGGCTTCCAGCATGAGCTTGGCAGCATAGTTGTCTGCACCGACATGGTGAACTTGAGCTAAAACTGCCCCACTGGCTAGGAAACTTCCGGACAAAAGCAAGGCGTCAACTTCCTTTTGCACCAAATCACTCTCACCTGTTAACATGGCTTCATTGACTTCCGCAAAGCCTTCCAAAACCAAAGCATCACTAGGAATCTGCTCTCCTGCAGACAAACGAATGACATCTCCTAACACCAATTCTTCAGGATTCAGAGCCACTTCCTGGCCATCACGAATGGTTTTGACCTTTTCCTTGGTCATGAGATTGAGCTTGTCCACCATGTGTTTAGCCCGTAGCTCGGTCACAATTCCAGAAAAAGCGTTAAAGCAGATAACAGCAAAGAAGACCAGATTGCTCCAAGCCTGCACAAAGGCTAGTGCCAAAGCAATGGCAAAGTTTAAAGCGTTAAAAAGGGTAAAGACATTTCGTTTAACGATTTGCCAAGTGCTGGTACTGGCCGAAGCAGTAAAATCATTGACCAAGCCCTTAGCCTGTCTTTCCTTGACTTCTCTTTGGGTTAATCCCATAATCTTATTTTTATCCATAAATTCTATCATATCATTTTTTCTAAAAGAATTCTAATCTCACCCCAAATATGCATCTAGTCAAAGGAAAAGTTTGCCAGCCCTCCTTTGATAAGGTATAATAATAACAAGAAAAGAATCGAAGGAGATCGCATGTTTTATACTTATTTACGTGGATTGGTTGTCTTGCTCCTATGGTCCATCAATGGCAATGCCCACTATCATAATACTGATAAAATTCCTAATCAAGATGAAAATTATATTCTGGTTGCCCCTCACCGTACCTGGTGGGATCCTGTTTACATGGCCTTTGCGACCAAGCCAAAACAATTTATCTTTATGGCCAAAAAAGAACTCTTTGCCAACCGTATCTTTGGTTGGTGGATTCGTATGTGTGGTGCCTTTCCTATCGACCGTGAAAATCCTAGCGCTTCTGCCATCAAATATCCTATCAATGTTCTTAAAAAAAGTGATCGCTCTCTCATCATGTTTCCAAGTGGGAGCCGTCACTCAAACGATGTCAAGGGTGGCGTAGCTCTGATTGCCAAAATGGCCAAGGTCCGTATCATGCCGGTTACCTACACAGGTCCTATGACCTTGAAAGGCTTGGTTAGCCGTGAGCGTGTCGATATGAACTTTGGAAATCCAATCGATATCTCAGATATCAAGAAAATGAATGATGAAGGCATTGAAACAGTCGCCAATCGTATCCAAGCAGAATTTCAACGTCTGGACGACGAAACGAAACAATGGCACAATGATAAAAAACCAAACCCACTCTGGTGGCTTATCCGCATACCTGCCCTCATCCTTGCGATTGTCCTCGCTATCCTAACTATCATCTTTAGCTTCATCGCGAGCTTCGTATGGAATCCAGATAGAAAGAGAGAAAACCTTGGTTAAACAAATACAAGAACCCCTTGGCAAAAGCCAAGGGATAATCCTTTTACTTGATTTTCCATTTTTGGGCCAACCAGCTGGAAAAAGCTAGAAATCGCTCAGCTACTTGTTCATGGTGTCCATAAGGATCAAAGACAAACTGGCCGTTCGGATAGCATTTCTGAAGACTGGTATGGATCTGCTCAGCATAGGCTGGTGCTTGAGCCAAGCGATTAGTATGGTGTGCTCCTTCTGTTTGACCATTCTGTAAATACAGCAAGCAGTCCAAATTTCTCACCTTTTCTTCCCTGCAATAAGTCGTAAAATCAGGATACCAAAAGGAACCGCAGATAGAGAAGATACAGGAGACCTTATCAAAACGGAAAAGACTGTATACTGCTGTCAAACCACCTAGTGAGTAACCTCCATAGGCAAGGCGATTTTTGTCCAGGCGATAAAGCGACTGCAACTTGTCTAAAAGACCACCAAATAAATGACCATGATAGGCGTTGACCTGACCTCCAAAATCTGGAGCTCCATCTCTCAGAGCAGCTGCCTTCCATGGAGTGTAGTCATCTAGGCGATTTTTAGAGGTCAAGCCCACTAAAATCACAGATTCTGAAAGGGACGATAGGAAATCCAAGTTTCCATCATTCAATAAAATAGCCGGATAGGTTTGATTGGGGTCGTAGTTAGAGGGAAGGCTGATTTTAACTTGAATTCCTTCCCAATCAAACTCATTATTTATTGATAAAGTCATTGATTTTCTCAAGGGAATCAATCACTGCTGGACCATAATCCATCAATTCATCGTAAGAGATGGTCATGATTTTTTGATTCTTAATAGCAGGAACGCTTTCCAAAACAGCATTTGCCTTCATCAACTCTACTGCTTTTTCATCCAATTTTTTATTGCGGTCACTGGTTACATAGATAATCAATTCAGGATCCATTGACACGAGATTTTCCAAGGTCAAGCCTGATGTCCCCGTAGCAACGTTTGTATAACCAAGTTGGTTCAGCAAACTTTCTTGCAAAGCAGACTTGTAGGCACCAAAGGTTTGATCATTATAAGCAACCATAATCAAAGCCTTTTTCTTTTCACCTTGACTTGCTGGATTTGCTTTCTTAACAACGTCAATTTTAGTTTGTAATTGGGCTGCGTATTCATTAGCCTTGTCCTGAACATTAAAAATCATTCCCAGATTTTTGACATCTTCTACGATATTCCCCAAATCTTGCTGAATTGTTGAGAGAGAAGCTTTTTGTGTATAGACTGGGATTTTGTTTTCATTCCAAGTGCTAACTGTCCCCAAGGATTTTTCAGAAAACATCATATTTCGACCCATCACAGCGTCTGGCTCATAAGAAAGGACTGTCTCTTGTGAGACTGTTTTTTTATCCCCAATTTGAGGAATAGTCGCAATCGCATCCTTGTATTTGTCCGTCACAGCATTGTCTGGATTGAGCATGCCAACAATTTTATCCTTCAACCCCAACTCCAATAAGATTTCAGTGGTTGAAAGATTGTTTGTGATAACTTTTTCAGGTGCCTTGTCAAAAACTTGTTCGACTTCATTTCCCTTAGCATCATAGGTTTTGATAGTTAGCGGATAAGTCGTCTCTGCGTTAGCCTTTTGACTTGTTTCTGCGCTTGATTGTGTGGTAGCTTTTTCTGTAGTAGTGTTACCACAAGCTGCCAGGGTTAGGGTAGCTACTGTTACCAGTAAAATGCTTAGTGTTTTTTTCATCTTATTTTCCTTTTCATTTTTATAAATAGTGAATCATGGCTTGCTGATCCTCGGTCCAAGTCACCTGACTTTGAACTCCATATACAGTTTGCAATGACTCAGGGGTGATGGTCTCCTTTGGAGTCCCTTGGTACAGGATTTCCCCCTCTTTCATCAGATAGAGATAATCCGAATAGCGACAAGCAAGTTGAATATCATGCAGGACAGCTAGAACATTGACCTTGTGCTCCTTCACAATGGCCAACAAGTCTAACTGATACTTGATATCCAGGTGATTGGTTGGTTCGTCTAGGAGTAAGAGAGTCGGTTCTTGCGCCAAGGCGCGGGCTAGTAAGACTCGCTGTTTCTCTCCCCCTGATAAGGACGAATAGAGACGAGTTTTCTTCTCAAGCATATCCACCTTAACGAGGGCATCATGAACGAGTGTAAAATCTCTTTCCCTTTCCTTCTGTAAAAAAGAGAGGTGGGGAGTTCTTCCCAGCAAGACGATTTCTTCAACTGTACAATCAAACTGCAGCTGGTTAAACTGGGTCACAACTGCCATTTGCTTGGCTGTTTCTTTGAGCGTCCATTGTTCCAGAGGCTTTCCATCTAGGCTTATCAAGCCTTTGTCCGCCTTTTCCTGACGATAGAGGAGTTTAAGTAGACTGGTTTTTCCACTTCCATTTGGTCCTAATATCGTGTGAAATTGATGCCCTTCAACCTTAAGAGAGACTCCCTTGAGGATTTTTTTCTCTCCTAGTCCAAAATGGATATCTTGACAAATCAAGTCCATATCAGACCCTCACCTCCCTTCGCCTACCTCCAACAATGTAGATAAAGAAGGGAGCACCTACCAAGGCTGTGAAAATACCAATAGGAAGCTCTGCGTTTGGAATGATGATACGAGAGAGTACGTCTGCCCAAATGACAAAGAGGGCACCTAGCAAGGTTGCAACAGGAAAAAGCCTCTTGTAATTCGTTCCTACTAACCCTCGAGCTAAATGTGGAGTAATCAGACCGACAAATCCAATAATCCCACAGGTTGCCACTAAGACTGCTGTTAGCACAGCCACCATGGTCACATAAAGATACCAATAAAAGCGTAAGGGAATTCCCAAAGTTAAAGCAGCCTCATCTCCCATCATCATCGCATTGAAAACACGATACTGAGTAGAGAAAAATAGAAAGGCCATTCCTACTACTATAGTTGGCAGGACCAAGTCTGCCCAGGAAGTCCCAGCGAGCGAGCCCATGGTCCAAAACTTAATGGTCATCACACTATCCGCATTAGCGCCAACTGAGATAATAAAGTTGGAAAAAGCCAGAAAGAGAGCATTGACCACCGTTCCTGATAAAATCAGGCTAGAAGTTGTCATCCTTCCCTGCATAGAGGCTATGATGAGGACAGCAATTGTTGCCAAAATAGCTCCAAGAAAAGCTCCAAGGCTAATCATCACTTTTAAACCAAGAATGATGCTTAGGGTTGCTCCTAGAGTTGCACCCGCAGATATTCCTAAGACATAAGGCTCTGCGATGGGATTGTTCACTGTAGACTGCATCACACTACCACACATAGAAAGGCCTGCTCCTACTATCAGACCTAACAATACTCGAGGGAATCTCATGTTCCATACAATGGCAAGAGTGGACTTGGAAACCTCTCCTATCTCAAGAGGAAACCCCAACCTGCTCAAAATAATCCGATAGGTATCTCCTAGATGAATCGCAACGGATCCCATTGAAACAGCTAAAAAGAGGGAAATTCCTAAAACACCTAGTAAAATACCTAAAAGCAATACAAATTTCAGGTCTTGTCGGCTTCCAGAAAATTTGGAAAGCATGCAAACCTCCTTTGACAGAATATTAAAAATTTAGAAAATTCTCATGAAAAAGTATACCATATTTTCAACAATGGAACAAGATGAGAACAAATGAATATAGTTGGTTTTATTGTGCTAGGAACCGTAACCGAAGATTATACTTGAGTATATCGAGATAAGGTGACAACATAAAAAGCCCTCTGAAAATCAGAGAGCCAATTTGAGCTCGGGATAAAATCCTAGTGAAACAAAAAAATCTACACGGTCAGAAAAGTCTCTATCGTGCCATTTTCATACATGATGTATAGTCCAAGTAGAATGAATACTAAGGGCACAATGATTCGCTCGTATTTTTCAATTGTCTCGAATATTAAGGGAATAGAGGATAACACCCGACTAATCTCGCATAAGATAATTATGCCGATTACAAACACAAGCAAGGCCACGAGGGTCTGTGACCAATCTAATGAAGCAAAATAAGGTATATAGATACCTAAATTATCTCCGCCAGACGCAATTGTTAGCAATGTAACTGTCCAAAACAGTTGATTTGCCTTGCTTTGTTCTAATCTTTCAATAATTTCTTCCTCTTCTTCCTC
>NZ_JBBJZX010000065.1:0-11688 GCF_038148935.1 Streptococcus pseudopneumoniae
TAGTTAGGAAATAATGTCATCCAACTTTGATAAAAAGGCTTGGGTTTTTGCCTCAATATCTTCTGCCTGCATCAGATCGCGTACGACTGCTACTCCAGCTATGCCAGTGCCCATAAGCTGGTCAATGTTCTCTGAAGTCAAGCCTCCAATAGCAACTACTGGAATGGCGACCGTTTGGCAAATTGTTTTCAAGGTCGATATCAGAGTAATGGGCGCATTTTCCTTGGTGGTGGTTGGAAAAATGGCTCCTGTCCCCAAGTAATCTGCACCTGATTTCTCCGCTTCCAGAGCTCTTTTAACCGTTTTAGCGGTGACACCGAGGATTTTTTCAGGACCCAAGACTTTGCGGGCAACCGAAACGGGTAACTCATCGTCTCCGATATGCAGACCTGCAGCATCGACTGCAAGACAGATATCCAACCGATCATCGATTATCAAGGGGACCTGATAGGCATCTGTTATTTCCTTGACTTGTTTTGCCAGTTGATAATATTGATTGGTTGTGAGATTTTTTTCTCGTAATTGTACTATGGTAACCCCTGAACGGCAGGCAGTCTCAACTTTTGCAAGAAATCTTTCCACGGAATCTTGATAGCGATTGGTTACCAGATATAGTCTAAGTGCTTCTCTATTCATAAATATCTCCTTTGATGCCATCTAGCCAGTTTTCATCTCTTTTGAGGAGCGAAAGCTGATTGAGTACTTGGTAACGAAAATCTTCCAATCCAATTCCTTGAACAACTATTCTCTCAGCAGCGATATTGAGATAAGAAACCGCTAGACACGAAGCTTCAAAGGCAGTCTTTCTTTGGCTGAGAAAAACGGCTGTCAAGGCTCCAACCAAGTCTCCTGTCCCTGTTATCCAGTCTAATTCTGCACAGCCATTTCCCAATACAGCCACTTGATTTTCTGACACTATAAGGTCCTTGGGACCAGTGACTAAGAATGACATACCAGGATAAAGCTGACACCATTCTTTCAAGACTTGAAGCAAATCCTCAGTTTCTTGATCTTTAGCACTCGCATCGACCCCAACTCCATGGTGTTTTAAGCCAACAAGACTTCGGATTTCCGACATATTTCCTTTAAGAACTGTGGGTCTATAGTCTAAAAGGTCTTTAACTAAGCTATTACGAATGGGCGACGCTGATACACCAACCGCATCTACTACCATCGGGAGAGAAGCTTGGTTTGCATAAGAAGCTGCCATACGAATTGCTTTTTCCTTCTCAGCTGACAAATGCCCTAAATTGATGAAGAGTGCTTGACTTTGTTTGGTAAAATCAAGAACCTCACGGGGATCATCTGCCATGACAGGTTTACATCCCAGCGCCAAAATTCCATTGGCCAGCATCTCACAAGAAATTTCATTGGTAATACAGTGAATTAGGGAACTAGAGCCTATCGGAAAAGGATTTGTAAATGCCTGCATCAGTCTATCCTTTCAGCAAAGAAATATCCCTGCACTTTTTTAAAGAATTCCTGCTTGATTAAAAATCGAAAGGCAATAAAGGAAATCGCTGTACCAATCAAGGTTGCTCCGAAAAATCGAGGAGTGTAGATAAACCAGCTGAGCTTGGCCGCAGATCCCGTAAAGAGAACCATGACAGGATAGGAAACAATAGAACCAATAATACCTGTTCCCAAAATTTCTCCCAAGGCAGAAAAGTAAAATTTTCGACCGTACTTATAAAAGAGACCTGCCAGAAGGGCTCCAAAAGTCGCTCCTGTAAGAGCTAAAGGCGGAATCCCTTGAGTCGTCATACGGATAAAAGCTGTCACTGTAGCCATAACCAAAGCATAAACAGGTCCCATCATGATTCCTGCTAGAATATTGACTACACTGGACATCGGTGCCATTCCCTCAATCCGAAAGATAGGCGTAAGGACTACATCAAGGGCAATCATCATGGATAAAATGGTTAATTTGTGAACTTGTAATTGGTGCTTTCTCATATTTCTATTCTTCTCCTGTTTCTAAAGACTGTAAATCGCTCTTCCATGTCTGGTGTTGGTAGGCCATTTGCCAAAACTTGGCTTCCATGTGAACACTGATGTGGAAGGCATCTAGCATTTTGTTTCTGTCTGTCTCATCACTTTCTCGATAGAGTTGATTGATCAGAGCCTCTTCCTCTCTGATCTGCTGCTCTAACTCATCTGTAATATACGTTTCAATCCATTGTTGGTAGAGAGGATTTGGTGATGGTTTAAGATTAAGTGATTTGCCTATATCATGATATAGCCAAGGACAAGGCAGCAAGCTCGCAAAAGCAATACCCAAGTTTGGCTCTGCAAATTGCCGATAAATGTGCGAGATATAATGATAGCAGGTGGGAGCGATTGGATGTTGCTCCATTTCCTGATCGCTGATTTCCAATTCCTTGAAAAATTGTTGGCGTATAAATAATTCACCCTCCACTAAACTCTGAGCATTCTGTTTCAAGAGTCTTTTCATCTCTTGGTTTGAAGTCTTATCAGCCAAAAGGTGATAGATTTCTGAGAAGGCCTTCAGATAGTAGGCATCCTGAATCAGGTAATAGCGGAAAATGGCAGGTTCTAAATTTCCCTCTTGTAATTGTAAAATAAAGGGATGATGAAAGGAAGCCTGCCAAGCTTCCTTGGATAATTCCATCGCAATATCTGTAAATTCCATAATAACTCCTTTATAAAAATAGACTGGTTTGAAGCAATAAAAAGAACAGCAGGTAGATGAATATTGTCCTTTGAGGAATATAAAAAGTCCGGTAGCGATTCTCCACCTGTGCATGTTCGTCATATCCATGCGCCGATAGAGCTCTCAGGTAAAGATGGCGCCACCTAAAGACTGTCATCAGAACCTTGCTATAAATCAAGGGCGACCAAAAATGTAGTTCTTGACCGCGTAATAGGCAAGCTTCCTTGAGGGACTTGATTTCTTGCTGAATAAGGGGGAAGGAATTGAATACCACAATCAAGGCATAGGCCCAAGAGCGTGATAACCCCTTTTGAGCCAAGTACAAGAGAAGCTCTTTTAGGGAAATAGAGGAAACAAAGACAAGACCAATACAAACGGTCACAAAAGCCCTCGTTCCAAGCATGACTGCCTGCGAAGCATCTCCATGTAACTGAACTGCCCAGTAGTTGGCCAAAGATGGCAAAATGGCAAGCAGAATCATCCAAGCCAATACTTTAAATCTACGGTAATAGAGCATAAAGAGAATACAAAATGCAACTACCGAGAGATTAAGAGCAATCGAAGGAATGAAAGATGTTTCCAAGGATAAAATCAGCAAAAAGAGACTGATAATCGGTGTCTGGGTTGATACTTTGACCATACTATTTCACCTCCCCTTGAGTATTGCTACTCTGAGATGTAAGTGGTTTGGTAACTGTCACTGATTTCACATGACAAAGACCCTGACTAGTCATCTCAATCCAATAATCAACCACAGAGATCAAGGGATCTAAACGATGACTAATGATCAGAAAACTTCTTCCTTGATTTCTCTCCTCCAGAATCCACTGACAGAAATAATGGCAAGCTCTATCATCCAAACCTGCAAAAGGCTCATCTAGCAAAATCACAGAAGCCTTGCTGGTCAAGATGGTCAAGAGCTGAAGAATCTTTTGCTGACCACCACTTAATTGATAAGGACTCTTATCGAGTGCCTGCTCTAGATCAAAATATCGTAAAGCTTGGAAAATTCGTTGATTTCTTTCAGAATCAGGTCCATCTAATTGAAGTTCCTCTCGCAGACTGACTCGGATAAACTGTTTCTCAGCTTCCTGAACAACACCCGTCAGGTCACGGTACAAACTCTTTTTCTTTTTCAGGACTGTCCCCTTCCAGGTAATGCGCCCCTTATACTTTTGAAATTGAAGAATAGACCGAAAGAGGGTGGATTTCCCGACACCATTATCACCCAAGATACAAGAAATTCCTTGGTAGAATGTGAAATCCGCAATCGAAAAGAGGGGACGCTTATCCAGCTCACAAGTCGTTCGATCCATATGGAATAGTTCTGATCTAGAAGCAACCTCCTTTGAAGCAACCTGTGTCATCTCAGAGGTAGGGATTTGAAACACTTCCCTTAGTTGTCCGTCTCTTAGCTCCACCATATGGTCGATATAGGCTTCATAATCAGATAAATCATGGTCGCACAAAATAACTGTCTTCCCATTAGAGACCAACTCTTTTAGAATCTCCAATATCTCTATCCTACTCTTGCGATCAATGGAAGCAAAGGGCTCATCCAAAAGATAGACCCTAGGATTCATAGCAAAGAGAACAGCCAAAGCAGCCTTTTGCTTTTCCCCACCTGATAAGTGATGAATTGGACGGTGCAAGATGTCCTTGCAATGACATTGCTGGACCACCTCTGCTATTTTAGAATCAATTTCCTGAAGGTGATAGCCGATATTTTCCATGGTAAAAACCAACTCCTCAAACAAGCTCTCCATGGTAAATTGATGATTAGGATTTTGCAAGAGAATACCAACCGTTTGGACACGTTCGATGATAGAAAGCTGACTGACTTCGCTCCCATCTATCAGTACTTGACCGCTATAGGGAAGAGAACTAACTTGGGCAATAACTTGAAAGAGGCTCGATTTTCCTGAACCACTGCTCCCAACTAACAAGGTAAAGGCTTGCGCATGAAAAGTAAAATCAAGCGGCTCAGAGAAGATTGGGGACTGAATCGCTCGTAGTTCCAGCCCCATCTATGCCTTGCCCCCAGCTGCAAACTGATGATAAAGTTTGACAATGGCACGAACCAAAATGGTACAGAAGAAATAAACAGAAATAAAACGTACCACTAGTAAGGAAAGAACAAAAGGAAGGGAGAAGGCATAGTAACCTAACTTAATGTATTCATAGATAAAACTAACAAGCGTAATCCCAATACTACTTGCAGTTAGAGAGAGCCAACTTTCATAGCGATTCTTGGTTACGATAAAACCAAGTTCACTTCCCAAACCTTGAACCAAGCCAGACAAAAGGGCACCTAGACCGAATTGGCTACCATAAAGGACTTCGGCAAGCGCAGCTAGCACTTCACCAATCGTTGCACTTCCGACTCTTGGAACAAAGATGGCCGCAATAGGCGCAGCCATACACCAGAGACCAAAGAGGATTTCATTGGCAAAGGCCTGTAAACCAAGAGGTGTTAAGAGTAGGCTGAGAATATTATACACATATCCTGAACCAACGAAAACCCCACCAAAAAAGATAGACAAGAAAGCAAGCAAGATAACATCTTTTAACTGCCATTTTTTCAACATAAAAAAACTCCTTTTTTAAAGAAAAGTGGGGTGCTCAAGGTGAGCTACCAAAAGGCTTTATATCACCTTCATCCAGTTTCGTAAAAGAAAAAACTCTAATTACAGATAGGAATTAGAGTTTAGCTTACAAGATTAGACCGTTCTTTTCGACATACGAAAAAAACATTTCACATTTCCCTTCGCCAGTATTAACTGTATCAGGTTCAATGGGTATCATCTCAGCCTAAAGCACCCCAAATGTCTTTATTATTTAATTATGTGATTATTAT
The DNA here is from genome assembly GCF_038148935.1 of Streptococcus pseudopneumoniae. GTDB lineage: Bacteria > Bacillota > Bacilli > Lactobacillales > Streptococcaceae > Streptococcus > Streptococcus pseudopneumoniae_U. The sequence goes on from NZ_JBBJZX010000065.1 coordinate 5,532, forward strand.
AACACACATTTTATACTAGTTCAAGAAATTGAACTGGAAATACAGCCTTGCACTCACAAAGACAGCAGATCTTTCTTGGGTTAGATCTATATCTATTGTTCACTCATTTCCCGAACAGTTTTTTTTATATTTTTTGCATACGATATTGCTGAAATGATTGAAACACCGTCAACATTGGTCTTCATAATGTCTTTAATATGTTGCGTCTGTATCCCACCAATTGCAACTAAGGGCATTTGTGGCAATAGTTTTCTCATCAATTTAAGACCTTCATAACCTATAGCGCCACCAGCATCATCTTTTGACTGGGTATCAAATACAGTACCAACACCAACATAATCTACATATTCAACTTTTGACTGTTGAAATTCTTTCTCGTTTTTTATAGAAAGACCAATTATTTTATCTGGCATCAATTTTCTAATTTCATCAACTCCAAGGTCATCTTGTCCTACATGTACGCCATCAGCGTCAATTTCCATCGCCAAATCAATATCATCATTAACAATAAACGGAACATTGTATTTTTTACAAAGATCCTGTAGTTTAATTGCTAATTTAACTTTTTCTTTACCTTCCAGGGCTCCCTCACCTTTTTCACGAAATTGAAATAAGGTTATACCACCTTTTAAGGCTTCCTCAACGACTCTATATAGATCTTTTCCTTGGCAAGTAGTCGTTCCACAAATAAAATATAGTTTTAGTAATTCTTTATGAAACATTTTACTTCACTCTTTTGAATTCCTTTACATCTTCATCTGAAATCTCGTATAAGGCATTCATAAATTCAACTTTAAATGTTCCAGGAAGATGTCCATTTGGACGTTTTTCTGCCATTTCTCCAGCGATATTGTAAACCAACATTGCTGTTTCTAATGATTTCAATTCTTGACCTTTTTCTAGTCCGATAAAGCTTGCTACCACTGCCCCTAATAAACATCCTGTCCCAATGACTTTTGGCATCATGGCACTACCATTATGAATCGTTACCACTTCTCCATTAACAGCAATCGCATCCACTTCACCTGTTACTATTATAGGAATATTGAACTTCTCATTTGCTGCTAGAGCAATCTCGTCAATATTATCTACTCCCACACTATCTACTCCTTTAGATGCCACACTTATTCCTACTAAAGAGGCAATCTCGCCAGCATTTCCTCTAATCGCTGCTAGTTTGTAATTGTTAATTAGATCATCTGCTACTTTTTTTCTATATTCTCCTGCTCCACAGGCTACAGGATCTAAAACTGCTGGGACATTATATTTCTCTGCAATTTTAAGAGCAGCTTGGTATAATTTCCAATTTTCATCTGTCAATGTTCCTATATTTATTAATAAGCCACCAGCATACTTTAATAAATCCTCTAAATCTGCTGGAAACTCACTCATGGCTGGTGAGACACCCAGTGCTACTAATCCATTTGCTGTGAAATTTTTTACTACATCATTGGTGATACAAATGACCAATGGTGCTTTTTCTTTTAATAATTTTAAACTTGTCATATTGAATTCCTTCCTTTTCACTTTATACGATCTATTGATTTCGATTTATCTCTATCTTTAGTTGAGAATTTTTTTCAGTTACATTGAATGATTTACCTCGTCAAATTTGTCAGTACCCTGAACTTTCCCTAGACATCGTAACCAATATCAAAAAAGGCTAATTCTAAAGCGACCGCTTGATTCCAGCGTTGCTGAAGTTCTGTCAAATCTTCTCGACCTTTCCCGACACGATTGAGTTCGTCAACAAGAAATTGAACCCACTCTGCAAAGAAAGGACCTCTATGGAGATTGATCCATTCCGAATGAATATAGGCTTCAGGTAGAGCCAAATCTTTAGAACCCCAGTCTAAATAGAGACCCTCTGCAATGACCAGCATGACCAAAAGATGGGCATAGTCTGATGAAGAAACAGCAGAATACATTAAATCCTGAAAGGCTTTTGTTACAGGGTGCAAGGTCACTTTCAGATAGTCATTCTCAGATACTTTTAACTCTTTGAAAGCCTTTTGGAAATAACCATCTTCATCTGCTTCAAGAAAGCCTAGTTGCTTGGCAAAACGAAGCTTGGATTCAAGCTGGTCTGCGTGGGCTACGCAGGCACCCAGCATGGATAAGAAGGCATCAAAGAAATGATAATCTTGAATCAGGTAGTCCTTTAAGACCTTATTCTCAATTGTCCCTGCAAAAAGTTCCTTGACAAAACGATGATTGATTGCAGCTTGCCAATCCTTCTGACTGCTTTTTAATAATTCTTCAACAGTCAGACCTGGCTCAAATGCATAAACCTGTGTTTCCATATTTATTTTTCCTCTCTTTACTCCTTAGTAATCAATAAAACACCAAGAGATACCAAGTAAAATCCTAATTCCACTTGATCCTTTTAAAGAACATTGAGGGCATTTGCAGAGAGCTACCTAAACAAGACTATCCAGTTTATATAAACAAAAAAACTCCAATTACAATCAAGAATTAGAGTTGACTTACAAGATTAGACCGTTCATTTCGCCATACGAAAAAACGTTTTACATTTCCCTTCGCCAGTCTTAACTGTATCAGGTTCAATGGGTATCATCTCAGCCTAAAGCACCCCAAATGTCTCTATTATTTAATTACTACACCAGTATAGCAAAAAATGAAAGCCCTAGCAAGATATTTGACCGAAAAATATCTTTATATAGTTTTTGATAGCGATTTATTCTTCCAATACACGAAGAAAAACCTCCACATTCAGTGGAGGCAATCATTTTATCAATACAATTTTAAGTCGCGGGGGTCAACTGGGAAGGTTGGGTTGTATGGGTTGTGACGGAGTTTGAAATGTTTGACATCTTCAATAGTCTGAGTTCCAGACAACTGCATGACTGTCTTCAATTCCGCATTCAAGTGTTCAAAGACTTGGCGCACACCAACACTACCGCCGAGTGCCAAGCCATAGATAACCGGGCGACCAATAGCTACCAAGTCTGCTCCTGAAGCCAAGGCTTTAAAGACATGTTGACCACGACGAACACCAGAGTCAAAGACAATTGGCACACGTTTATCAACTGCTTCTGCCACTTCTTGAAGTGAATCAAAGGCAGCTGGTCCACCGTCGATTTGACGACCACCGTGGTTGGTTACCCAGATACCAGAGGCACCTGCAGCAAGCGAACGTTCAACATCCTCACGGCATTGTGGTCCCTTGACATACACAGGAAGTCCTGAGTATTCAGCGATAAATTCTACATCACGTGGAGACAAGCGTTGTTTAGCTGATTTGTAAACAAAGTCCATTGATTTACCAGCACCTTCTGGCAGATATTCTTCAACAATCGGCATGCCAACTGGGAAGACAAAACCATTACGCTTATCAACCTCACGATTACCCCCTACAGTAGCATCTGCCGTCAAGACAATCGCTTTATAACCTTCAGCCTTCACACGATCCATGATGTGGCGGTTAATGCCATCATCTTTACTAAAGTAAAATTGGAACCAATGAGGTGTCCCTTGGAGGGCTTCAGAAATCTCTGGAAGGTCAACAGTAGAGTATGAGCTAGTTGTATAAAGAGAACCAAACTCATGCACACCACGCGCAGTCGCCACTTCACCCTGTTCATTCGCTAATTTATGAGCCGCAACAGGCGCCATAATGATTGGTGAAGACAATTTTTCACCTGCAAATTCAATCTCTGTACTTGGATTTTCTACATTGCAAAGCGTATGCGGAACGATGAGCTTGTGGTTAAAGGCGCGGATATTCTCACGTAAAGTGAAAGTATCTTCTGCTCCACTGGCGATATAGCCAAATGCTGCTTTAGGAATCACTTTTTGCGCCATGGGCTCCAAATCATAGGTATTGATGAAATCTACATGCCCTTCTGCATTGCTTGTTTTGTATGACATAAACTGTCCTCCTTGATTAAGTAAGCGTTTGCTTTTTACTATACATCTATAATAACTCTTTTTTCAATCATTTTCAAGAGTTTTGCTTAAAAACCATCTTATTTTTTCATACAATATACTATCCCTACTTTCCTTAAACTCTAAACTTTAGTCTATATTAAGTGAATCGTTGAGATTTTTTGCTGCCAGGCATTTGAACTACTTTTTTATTTGCTGATTCTATCTACCAATGCTATAAAAAACAAGTGAATAAGACACCAGAACATCCTCTAATAGGGCCTAGGGACTTATATCAGTCCCATATATACTGTTTAAGCAAGATACTATCCTAGTTGACGCTAACTTCCTATCCCACTTATTAATTTTTTATTTATAGTGAATCTGAACAAATCAATTGGAGAATCCAAGTCAATTTCTAGTACTTTTTGAAAAGTTTCAGCGTACTATCGTAAAATGAAATAAAACATGCGCAAATTGATTAGGGAATTTAAACCAATTTCTAACAATATCTTAGAAATCAAAGTGTACTATTTCAACTTCAACACACTATACTTCATTTTCTCCTTAAATTCAGTCTCTTTTTTCATCAAAAAAATCCTCTGACAAGTACCAGAGGATAAGAGCTTATTTCATTGTTGGGAAGAGCAATACATCACGGATAGTTGTTGTATCAGTGAGGAGCATGCAAAGACGGTCGATACCAATTCCCAAACCACCTGTTGGTGGCATACCGTATTCAAGAGCCTCGATGTAGTCATAGTCGATACCTGTTGCTTCATCATCACCAAGTTCTTTGGCTTTAGCTTGGGCTTCAAAACGGCTAAGCTGGTCGATTGGATCGTTCAACTCAGTAAAGGCATTACCGTACTCCTTAGTCATGATGAAGAGCTCGAAACGGTCTGTAAAGCGTTGGTCTTCAGGATTTTTCTTAGCGAGTGGAGATACAGCTACTGGATGTCCATAGACAAAGGTTGGTTGGATTAAAGTTTCTTCAACAAACTCTTCAAAGAAGGCATTGATGATGTGACCAACCTCAGTATAGTGTTTCTCAACAGGAACTTTTTTCTCAGCAGCGATAGCTTTAGCTTCTTCCAAAGTCATGTCTTGCCAGAAATCGACACCAGTAATTTCTTTGATAGCATCCACCATGTGAACACGTTTAAATGGTTCGTTAATCTTGATTTCAGTTCCTTGGTAGTTAACTGGGCCATCACCTTTGACTGATTTAGCAGCATGTTGGATAATGCCTTCAGTCAAGTCCATGATGTCTTGGAAGTCAGCATAAGCTTGGTAGACTTCGATAGAAGTAAACTCAGGGTTATGAGTAGCATCCATTCCTTCGTTACGGAAGATACGGCCAATTTCATAGACACGTTCCATACCACCCACGATAAGGCGTTTCAAGTGAAGCTCAGTCGCGATACGAAGTACCATGTCAATGTTTTGGGCATTGTGGTGGGTGATAAATGGACGGGCAGAAGCACCACCAGCTTCGTTATGAAGAACAGGTGTTTCCACTTCAAGGAAACCTTTTTGGTCAAGGTAACGACGGATTTCAGAGATGATTTTTGAACGAGTGACAAAGCGTTCAAAGCTTTCACGGTTAGAAATCAAGTCAAGGTAACGTTTACGGTAAATTGTTTCAACGTCTGTCAAACCATGGAATTTCTCAGGAAGAGGACGAAGAGCCTTGGACAAGTGTGTGATGTGAGTAGCCTTGATAGAGAGTTCTCCCATATCTGTACGCATCACTTCACCTTCGACACCAAGGAAATCACCAAGGTCTGCTTTTTTGAAGATTTCGTAGTTTTCTTCACCGACAGCATCCTTACGAACATAGATCTGGATTTGACCTTCGCGGTCTTGAAGGTGGGCAAAACCTACTTTACCTTTACCACGTTTGGTTACCAATCGTCCTGCGATAGTAGCTGTTTCGTTTTTATCGTGTAATTGTTCCTTATCGAGGTCGGCATATTTATCTTTTAATTCTTGTGAATTTGCAGTGCGTTCAAAGCGTTTTCCGAAAGGATCAATTCCTTGTTCACGGAGCGCAGCCATTTTTTCACGGCGAACGATCTGCTGGTCATTTAGTTCTTCCATATGTTCTGTTGACATGGGATCCTCCTAGATTTACTCAAAATTGAATACGATGAGTCATTTTTGCGATACTCCCATTTTATCATAAATAAGCAAGAAATTCACGGATAATCTTTCAAAACTAAAAAGAACTTGACGCTAGCTAACTTCTCAAAATAACTTCCACTTA
>NZ_JBBJZX010000066.1:0-10893 GCF_038148935.1 Streptococcus pseudopneumoniae
TAAATCTAGGTTTGCTAGATTCACTGCTACTATCTATTTATTCGGAAAAGAAAGGAGAAAGTTAAAAATTTTTAGACTTCACAGGTTGAAATTTACATAAAAAAGCAGCTGATTCTTTTTTTGATTCTACCATATTTCTAGCGATTACTACTATAAATAGGATACATTCCAGTTTCTAGTAGAAAAGGACTCTGAAAAGCAAATAAAACCCAGTATTAGGAAGAGTTAAATCTTATCTGAAAATGACTAGCTCTCAAGCTATAGTTTTGTGTCTAGATATAAGTATCACTAAGAAAAACTCCATAAGTAAACATACCGAAATTGGATGTTCCTACTATTCGAAAACCTCTTCAAACTACGTCAACTTTGCCTTACCTACAGCTTCAAAAGGACGTTTTGAGTCATCTGCTGGTAGATTTATTCATTGATTTTCAATCTTCTAATACTAAACAAAAATCAAACAACTATAGTAAAATAACATAAAATTTGCATAAATAGATTAGGAAAATCAAAGCAACTTCTAAGAATGTTTTAGCAATCGCAGTGTACTTTCCCAGTCTCAATCCACTATAACTCTGCACATAAAAATGGAGAAGATGGAAATCCTCTTCTCCAAATATTAACTTCTTTACAAACCAACTATAGTTGACAAAGAACCTAAAATCAATTGATAACACAGAGTCAGGTCGGTCAACTCCTTCAACTGTAGCCCTGTCAATTCTTCCCACTTATCAATCTTGTATTGGAGAGAATTGCGGTGCAGATAGAGTTTCTGGGCTGTTTTAGTGAGAACAGCACTATTTTCCCAAAGAGAGAGGATGATTTCCTGAATCTGATCTTGATCCAAAATCATCTGGTGTAGACATTCCTTGATTGGCTTCAAGTCTACAATTCTTTCCCCCATACTCCAAAGATAGAGTTGTGAAAAGGTATGAACACCTTGGTGACCCTGACGCCACCAAGTCTTAAACAAATCCCGCTCCGCTTTAATCAAGTCTGATAGGGCTTGATAGCCTGTCTGAGACCAAACCTGACCCAACATGATTGACAGACGAAGGCCAAAGTCATACTCAACCGCTTCAATCGTATCACTTAAAATAGCTCGTACAGAGGTGTATTTGTCTTGTTGAAGCACGAAAACATAATCCTGAGCTCCGACCTGAAGCACCGTCTGACAGTTGGGAAAAAGAGTCCGCATCATATCTAGCCAAGAAGCCAGATTTTCCTGCTGAAAATAGGAAAGATGACAATAAACCAGCTGAATTTTTTTAAAAGATTGCGGTGCCTGACCCTTGCCCTCAATCAGATAGGAATACCAAGGATTGAGCGAACGAGCCTGCTCCTGTTGGGTCAAGAGGGCAACCAACTGCTTTTCACGCTCACTGAGACCAGATTTCTCCAGCAAAATCCACTGCTGAGAAGCTAAAGGGAGCGTGAGATAACCCTCTTTCTCTACTGGCTGGTCTGAAATCTGAGCTTCAGGAAACCAGTCTTGTAGTTCTTTTGCCATCATGTCCTAACCCTCCACTTTTTGGATGCACCACAAAATCAAGCTCTCAAGACGTTCCAGATTTTCAGTCATATGGAGATAGCCCATGACTGCTTCAAAACCTGTGGACATACGGTAAGTCACCACATCAGCATTTTTAGCCTTGGTGTGACTATTGGTATTGCGACCACGTTTGTAGATTTCTTCTTCTTTTTCCGTTAGGACCTGCTCCTCCAACATGAGAGAAATCAGGCGAGCCTGAGCCTTGGCTGAGACATACTTGGTCGCTTCTTGATGGAGTTTATTGGGCTTGGTCATACCTTTGAGGATGAGGTGACGACGAATATACATAGAATACACCGCGTCCCCCTCAAAGGCTAGCGCAATCCCGTTAATGAGATTGACATCAATCACGTGTCCACCTCACTCCATCTTTGGTATCAAGGAGCTTAATCCCTTGAGCAGCCAATTGGTCACGGATCTGGTCTGCTGTCGCAAAGTCACGATTGGCACGCGCTTCTTGGCGTTTTTGGATCAAGGTTTCAATCTCTGCATCCAAAACTTCCTCAACAAAGACAATTCCAAAAACTTCCAACATATCTGCAAGAGCTTGCTTAACACTTGCATCATAATTGCCAGAGTTGATCCATTTGGCCATTTCAAAGACTACTGTAATACCGTTGGCAGAGTTGAAATCCTCATCCATAGCTGCTACAAACTTGTCTTTAAAAGCTTGTAACTCTTTGACATCCACTTTTCCTGTAAATGGTTGCTCATAAGTGTTTTTCAGATACTTGAGATTGGTCTCAGCGTCTCGCACTGCCTTTTCCGTAAAGTTGATAGGCTTGCGATAATGTTGAGTCGCAAAGAAGAAACGAAGTACTTGCCCATCAAGAGTTTTAAGAGCATCATGGACTGTGATAAAGTTGCCCAAGGACTTAGACATCTTGACATTGTCAATATTGACAAAGCCATTGTGCATCCAGTAGTTAGCAAAAGTCTTGCCTGTTTTGGCTTCTGACTGGGCAATTTCATTAGTATGGTGTGGAAACTCGAGATCGGCTCCACCACCGTGGATATCAATAGTATCGCCCAAAATCTCTGTTGACATAACCGAACACTCGATATGCCAGCCCGGACGACCATATCCCCAAGGGCTATCCCAAGAAATCTCGCCTGGTTTGGCAGATTTCCAGAGGGCAAAGTCTACAGGATTTTCCTTACGAGCCGTTTCTTCATCGGTACGACCTGAAGCACCTAACTCCAAATCTTCCAAGGTTTTATTGGCCAACTTGGCATAGTTGTGGGATTTTTCCACACGGAAGTAAACATCCCCTTGACTCTCGTAGGCAAAGCCTTTTTCAATCAAGTCTTCCACAAAGCGGATAATGTCATCCATAAACTCCACTACACGCGGATGGCGGGTCGCAGGTTTAACGCCCAAGGCCGTCACATCCTCACGAAAGGCAGCGATGTACTTGTCCGCAACCTCCTGAGGCGTGATACCTTCTTCCTTGGCACGGTTGATAATCTTATCATCCACATCTGTAAAATTGGAAATATAGTTGACCTCAAATCCCCGATACTCAAAATAGCGACGAACCGTATCAAAAGCTACTGTTGAGCGGGCATTCCCCACGTGGATATAGTTGTACACGGTTGGCCCACAAACATACATCTTGACCTTGCCGTCCTCGATTGGGACAAATTCTCGCAAATCACGAGACATGGTGTCGTAAATTTTAATCATAAATCATAATCAGGAAAGCTGAAATACAAGAACAGTTCATTAGAACACTGACAGTTTAATTGAATTTCAGTCCGAATATCTCTACACTTCGGAATCCCTTGCTCCTTTCTCATTCAGATAAACCACCTGAGTCTGTTTGACAAAGCCAATTTTTTCATACAAGCGCTTGGCACCTACATTGCTATCTTCCACTGCAATCTGAAATTCCTTATCATTTTGCTCAATTAGTTGGTTGACAAGGGATTTTGCTAAGTAGCTTCCATAGCCTTTCCCACGTTCAGGTTCAGATATTGCTAACCCGTAGAAGTAATTCGTATTAGTCGATAAATCTACCGTGCAAGTTCCAATAACCTGACCGTCTTTTAACAAAATATATAAGCGACTTTCTGGATCTTTCAGAGCTTCAGAGACATATCTATCCACAACTTCTCTCGATTCATGTTCCTCTGAAAATGCCTGAAATTTTAACTGACTAATTTGATCCTGATACGAACTATCTGCTAACAAAACTTCAAGATTGGAAATGGTTGCTAACTGATAAGGTCTTCTATCCTTACCTAACCAAGTTTCTGTATCCTCGTCCTCAACCAATCCCCAGTTGCTGACAAAATCAGGATGACGGTCTAGAAAAATACGTTCTGTCTGAAAAGTAACTGAACGAATAGGAAAAGAAGCCATTTCTTTCTCAAAACTAGTAAACAATGCACGCGCAATCCCTTGATGGCGATGATCTGGATGAACCAGTATCGTCACTTCCACATCTTGGTCATCTGCATAGACAGTTAATAAACCAACAAGTTCGCCTTTTTCATAATAAAGGAAAAAGGCGGGCATGTTTGGGTCAAAATTAAGCATGTTAGAAAGATAGGGATCACGATAGGTACCGTCATAGTTTTGGCAACAGTTAATTAGTTTTTTCGCCTCAGATAGCTCCTCTTGGCTTAACTTGTTTCTTGCTTGAATCATATAGCTACCCTCTACAAACCAGACGATCTGTGACTGGCATCTTTAGCCTGCTCGAGTTTATTGACATAGTACTCTCGTTTTTCTTCAACTTCGTGAATGACCGGCTCATCCTTTTTACCATGTACACGGACAATCTTAGCAGGAATACCAACAACCGTCACATCACTAGGCACGTCTGCCACGACAACTGCTGCTGCACCGACCTTGGCATTTTCACCGATTTCCACAGGTCCGATAACTTGGGCATGGGCTGATATGAGAGCTCCCTTTCGAACGGTCGGATGGCGTTTGCCACAGTCTTTCCCTGTTCCCCCAAGAGTCACCCCATGATAGAGGAGAACTCCCGTCTCAACGATAGCCGTCTCTCCAATCACCAGACCCGAACCATGGTCGATAAAGACACCTGAATCAATCTGGGCACCTGGATGAATCTCAATCTGAGTCCAAAAGCGCCAGAACTGACTGTGCATACGAGCCAGTAGTTTGAAGCCATGCTTCCAGAGAAAATGCGAGAGACGGTGGGCCGCCAAGGCCTTGACACCTGGATAAGTCAGCAAAACCTCCAAAGTGGTGCGGGCCGCTGGATCATTTTCTTTTACGATATCAATGGTTTCGCGCCACCATCCCATACATTTCTCCTTTTCTTATTCTGAATCTTTTGGTGTTTCTGTAAATTCTTTCTTAGGTTTGTGATCCTTGTGATGACGTGGGCGGTGAGGACGCTCTGATTTTTCACCTTTTTCATCACGTTCAGGTTTTGGAGGACGAGGAAGAAGGGCTTTCATAGAAGCATCCACACGTCCTTTTTCATCAATCTTGATAACCTTAACATCAACTTCATCCCCGATTGCTACCAAGTCTTCGACATTATTGGTACGCGTCCAAGCCATCTCAGAGATATGAACAAGGGCATCTGTCTTGTCAAAGAGGTTAACAAAGGCACCAAATTTCTCGATACGAACGACTTTAGCACGGTAAACTTCATTCACTTTGGCTTCACGGACCAAACCAGCAATAATTTCTTTAGCACGGTTAATAGCATCTTGGTCGCTAGAGTAGATAGACACATTTCCTTCTTCGTCGATATCAATCTTAACGCCTGTTTCAGCGATAATCTTGTCGATGGTTTCTCCACCCTTACCGATGACAATCTTAATCTTGTCCACATCAATCTTGATGGTATCAATTTTCGGAGCAGTTGGAGCCAATTCTGGACGAACTTCTGGAATGGTTGCTTCAATCACATCAAGGATTTCAAAACGCGCTTTCTTGGCTTGGGCAAGAGCCTCAGTCAAGATTTCTGCAGTAATCCCTTGGATCTTGATATCCATTTGAAGGGCTGTAATCCCGTCACGAGTACCTGCAACCTTAAAGTCCATATCTCCAAAGTGGTCTTCCAAACCTTGGATATCTGTCAAGACTGTATAGTTGTTTCCATCTGAGATGAGACCCATGGCGATTCCTGCTACTGGCGCCTTGATTGGCACACCACCAGCCATAAGGGCAAGAGTTCCCGCACAGATAGAAGCCTGAGATGAAGAACCATTTGATTCCAAGACTTCTGCTACCAGACGGATAGCGTATGGGAATTCTTCCAAGCTTGGCAAGACTTGAGCAAGGGCACGCTCTCCAAGAGCACCGTGACCAATTTCACGACGACCTGGCGCACCGTAACGACCAGTTTCCCCTACAGAGTATTGTGGGAAGTTATAGTGGTGCATAAAGCGTTTCTTGTACTCTGGGTCCAAACCATCAATGATTTGAGTTTCACCCATCGGAGCCAAGGTCAAGACTGAAAGAGCCTGAGTTTGTCCACGAGTGAAGAGACCTGAACCGTGCACACGAGGAAGAAAGTCAACAACCGCATCCAAAGGACGGATTTCATCGACCTTACGACCATCAGGACGTACCTTATCTTCTGTGATCAAACGGCGCACTTCAGCGTGTTCCATTTGTTCCAAGATTTCAGCCACATCACGCATGATACGGTCAAATTCTTCATGGTCCGCATATTTTTCTTCGTAAACAGCAGTCACTTGGTCTTTAACTGCTTGAGTTGCAGCTTCACGAGCCAATTTTTCTTCTACTTGAACCGCTTTTTGGAGGTCGCTGTTGTAGGCTGCGATGATTTCAGCTTGCAAGTCAGCATCCACATGAAGCAATTCTACTTCTGCTTTTTCCTTACCGACAGCAGCAACGATTTCTTCTTGGAAGGCAATCAATTCTTTGACTGCTTCGTGCCCTTTGAGAAGGGCTTCCAGCATGATTTCTTCTGACAATTCTTTAGCACCAGACTCTACCATGTTGATGGCGTGTTTGGTACCCGCTACTGTCAATTCAAGAAGAGATTGCTCTGCTTGTTCTTGACTTGGGTTAATGATGATTTGACCATCTACATAGCCCACTTGCACCCCAGCGATTGGTCCGTCGAATGGAATATCCGAGATAGAAAGTGCCAAGGATGAACCAAACATAGCTGCCATCGGTGCAGAAGCATTTTCATCATAAGAAAGCACGGTGTTAATCACCTGCACTTCATTACGGAAACCTTCCGCAAACATAGGACGGATTGGACGGTCAATCAAACGCGCTGTCAAAGTCGCATCTGTTGAAGGACGTCCTTCACGTTTCATAAAGCCACCAGGAAACTTCCCAGCTGCATACATTTTTTCTTCATAGTTGACTTGAAGTGGGAAGAAATCCCCAGTTGCCATCTTCTTAGACATAACGGCAGCAGTCAAGACAGTTGACTCACCGTAACGCACGACAACTGCGCCATTCGCTTGCTTAGCAACCTGACCAGTCTCTACAATTAACTCACGACCCGCAAAAGTCGTTTGAAACACTTGTTTTGTCATTTTAATCCCCTTTGGGTTGATGAAATTATACGCCTTGCCTACAAAGATCAGGATACAAAGGGCGTAAAGAATCCCGTATGAAAATAGGAGATTGATGCAGTGTGCGATGCACACTAGGAAATCTATCTTTTTCACTAGGGATTTAGCCCGTGTTCAACTATTAGATACTTTGAAAAGTTTAAAAATATTATTCTTTAGTATTTTTCCTTTTTATAGCAGATTTGAATAGTTAAAAATCTGTTTATATCCTCATCTTTGTATCAAGTACGTACAGAGTCTATTTTATCATATTTTTCTTAAAAAGTGCGGTCTTTACCATTAAAAAGGAACCATTCCCCTCAGCTGAGAAGAATGGTTTGCTTTTTATTATCCTAGAGACTGGTGATTAAACAAGGCATGGGTTGCTTGGTGGATGTATTTTGCTGTTTCTGCATTGTTCATAGTGTAGAGATGCACTCCGGCCACATCCTGAGTTACCAAGTCCACGATTTGGTCCACTGCATAGGCAAGTCCTGCTGCGCTGAGCGACTCAGGGTCATGCTCATACTTGTCTAAGATGGCTTTAAATTTGCGTGGAAGATGGATATTCTCACAGGTCTTCAAGAGACGGAGAGCCTGATTTCGATTCAGAATTGGCATAATCCCTGCATGAATAGGAACATCAATCCCAGCCAAGATGCACTTGTCTTGGAAATCATAGAAGCGCTCATTGTCAAAGAAAAGCTGAGTTACGAGGCTCGAACAGCCTGCATCCACTTTCTTCTTAAGATTTTGAATATCTGAAATCTGATTTGGTGAATCTGGATGGCCTTCTGGATAACAAGCACCAACAATATCAAAGTGAGGGGCTTGTTCCTTGATGAACTCGATCAAGTCCGTTGCATAGCGGAAATCCTTTTGTGGTTCCACGTCTGGAATAATATCCCCACGAAGAGCCAAGATTTTCTGCACTCCAACCTTGTCCAAGTCTGCAATAGTTTCAGCAACCTTGTCCTTAGTCAAATAGATGGCTGGCAAGTGGGCAATGGTCGGAATCGCTAAGTCATTTTGGATAAAATCAGCCAAACGGACCGTCGTTTCCTTGATATTAAATTTATTATTGCTGGCAGTTACACTGATAAAGTGAGGAGCCAACTCCTGCATATCTTGAAGAGCAGAAATAATATTATCATTACCCACTGCTGGGTTGGGAGGGAACACTTCAAATGAGAGTGACGGTGTTTGGCGTGACATAGTCATTATCCTTTTCTAGTTGATTTTTTCGTTAGCTGGACTCCTAGAACCCAAGTGAAACAGGCAGATTGACCAAACAGCGCTTTTAGAGAAATCTTATCTTACAATTTCTCACGCGCAGCTTTAGCTGCTTCCACAAGGCGGATCAAGCTTTCTTTTGTTTCTGGAATACCACGTGTTTTCAAACCACAGTCAGGGTTGATCCAAACTTTCTTGCTTGGCACTTTAGCAAGAATGGCTTCGATTGTATGGTCGATTTCGCCTTCATTTGGCACACGAGGAGAGTGGATATCGTAAACCCCAGGTCCCACTTCTGTTTGGAAGTTTTTCGCTTTGAGTTCGTCCAAGATTTCAAGGTTTGAACGGCTAGCTTCAAAGGAAATAACGTCTGCATCCATGTTGTCGATAGCTGGGATGATATCTGTAAATTCTGAGTAACACATGTGAGTGTGGATTTGAGTATCTGGCGCTACTGTTGAGTGTACCAAGCGGAAGGCAGGAATTGCCCAGTCAAGGTAGTCTTCGTACCAGTCGCTACGACGGAGTGGCAATTTTTCACGAAGAGCAGCCTCGTCGATTTGAATGATTTTCACACCAGCAGCTTCAAGGTCAAGCACTTCATCCTTGATAGCAAGGGCGATTTGAAGAGTAGAATCCTTGATAGAGATGTCTTCACGTGGGAATGACCAGTTGAGGATGGTAACAGGTCCAGTCAACATACCTTTAACAGGTTTGTTTGTACGGCTTTGTGCATAGCTAGACCATTTAACAGTGATAGGGTTAAGACGAGTGACATCACCCCAGATGATTGGTGGTTTCACCCCACGCATACCGTATGATTGTACCCAACCATTTTTAGAGAAGAGGTAACCTGACAAGTTTTGACCGAAGTACTCAACCATGTCATTACGCTCAAATTCACCGTGAACAAGGACATCAAAGTCAATATCTTCTTGCCATTTGATCCATTCATCGATCGTTTCAGCAAGGAAAGCATCGTACTCTTCTTGAGACAATTCACCTTTACGGTAAGCCAAACGTTTAGCACGAACTTCTTTAGTTTGAGGGAATGAACCGATAGTTGTTGTTGGAAGAGCTGGAAGTTTGAAAGCTTCTTCTTGGATAGCTTCACGTTCAGCAAAGGCTGGCAAACGAGTGTAGTCTGCGTCTGTCAAGCCAGCGATACGCGCACGAAGTTCAGCATTTTCACCAACACGCTCAGTCGCAAAGAGTTCTTTATTAGCTGCAAGTGCTTCTTCACCTTGACCATTGCGGATAGCATCCAAATCACGAATCTCATCCAATTTTTCAACTGCAAAGGCAAAGTGGTTCAAGATTGCTGGTTCAAATTCTTCATTAGCTGTTGTAAATGGCACATGAAGAAGTGAGCATGAGCTTGTCAAGACAATGTTTTCAGCTGGGATTTGCTCAAGAACAGCCAAGCTCTTTTCATAGTTGTTACGCCAGATGTTTTTACCATTGACAATACCTGCATAAAGAGTCTTGTCAGCTGGGAAACCACCTTTAACGAGTTCAAGAGTTTTCTTACCTTCAACGAAATCAAGACCGATAGCATCTACTGGCAAGTTTACAAGGTCAGCATAGACATCACGAACATCACCGAAGTAAGTTTGAAGCAAGACTTCAAGACCTTTTTTGTCAGCCAAGAGTTTGTTGTAGAGGTTCAAGAAGAGAGCTTTTTCTTCAGCTGTCAAATCTTTTACAAGAGCCGCTTCGTCCAATTGGATACGAGTCGCACCAAGTTCTGCCAATTTAGCAAAAACTTCTTGGTAAGCAGCCACTAAGCTGTCTACGAAGTCTTCTGCTTTCACGCCTTCTTCAAAGTCTGACAATTGAAGGAAAGTGAATGGACCTACAAGAACTGGACGAGTGTTCAATCCAAGTTCTTTTGCTTCTTGGAACTCATCGAAGATCTTGTGACCTGCAAGTTTGACTTGAGTGCCTTTTTCAAATTTAGGCACAATGTAGTGGTAGTTGGTGTTGAACCATTTCTTCATTGGAAGGGCGCGAACGTCCCCTTTTTCTCCTTGGTAACCACGACCCAAAGCGAAGTAGCGCTCAAGGTCAGACAAGTCCAAGTTTTGAACTGAAGCAGGTACCACGTTGAAAAGGAAAGCTGCATCTAGGAAGTTGTCATAGTGAGAAAAGTCATTTGATGGAATTTCAGTGATACCTTTTTCTTTGACAATGTTCCAGTGTTTCGCACGCAAGTCTTTTGCTGCAGCAAGGAGTTCTTCTTCTGAGATTTCTTTTCTAAAGTATTTTTCAGTTGTAAATTTTAATTCGCGGAATTCGCCCAAACGAGGGAAACCGATGATTGTAGTTGACATGATGTGTCCTCCAAAATTTGTTGTTGAAACTATCTTAACAGAAAAGAAAGCGTCTGTATAATTGTAAAAAATTAGGCTTTGATATAGTTTGAAACTATATCTCCGTTTTAGACAAAAGAAAAAGACTTGAGACAAATGCCTCAAATCCTTTGTGTAGCTTGTTTTATAGCTTTATTTCAGTTAGACGGTTCAAACGCGTTATTAGTAATTCTTATAAGTGACTATGGCTTGTTATTAGAAAAGACT
>NZ_JBBJZX010000067.1:0-10837 GCF_038148935.1 Streptococcus pseudopneumoniae
GCTATATACGCCTTACTATCACGTTCCTGTTCGTAGAGCCACGATTTCGCCATCCCTTCCTCTGACGATTCTTATTTCCAACGTCAGACTTAAAACGGTCTATCCCCAGACCATTTTAATCCGCTACCTCACGATAGTCAGGCTTGGGAATCGCTATTGGGTTCACCGGTAGCAGGTGCCCACCGAGGACTTACACCTCAGATATACGACATGCCTATCGTACGTAAAAAGCCTACTGCCCAAGCTAGAAAGCTTGATACAATAGGCTTTTCAAAGGCTGATTATTTAACAGCGTCTTTAAGAGCTTTACCAGCTTTGAATGCTGGAACTTTAGAAGCTGCAATTGTCATTTCTTTACCAGTTTGTGGGTTGCGACCTTTACGTTCTGCACGCTCACGAACTTCAAAGTTACCAAAACCGATCAATTGAACTTTTTCACCAGCTGCAAGATAGTCAGCTACTGCTGCAAATACAGCTTCAACTGCTGCTGCTGAGTCTTTCTTAGTCAATTCTGTAGCTTCTGCTACTTTAGCGATCAAATCTTGTTTGTTTGCCATGTTAACGATTCCTCCAAATAATTTCTAATTAACAAATATAATCATATCCTAAAATCCCTTTTAGGTCAAGTTAAAAACGCTATTTCTTCCCATTTTATTTATTTTTTTAGGAGTGGTAACGTACCAAAATAGCCCAAGCGTTCTCACCCGTGTGAGTTTGAATAATGGAACCCGTTTCCAAAACAGAAATTGGCTTTTCAACATAAGCTTGTAAGCTTTCTTTCATCTCTTTTGCCCAATCATCACTACCAGAATATGAAATTCCAATCTCTGCTACAGAACGTTCAGAAAGCGATGTTATCAACTCATCTAACCATTTTTTAAAAGTTTTAGCTCCACGACCTTTAACCATTGGCTGCAATTCATGGTCTTTCATCTGCATGACAACACGGATATTGAGAAGTGAGCTCAACAATCCAGTTACACGGCCAATTCGTCCACCTTTGACAAGATTTTCCAAAGTTGAAACGCCAATATAAAGTTCTGTGTGGTTTTTAACCTCTTCTACATGAGATAAAATTGTCTCCATGTCTTTGCCTTCTTGAGCTAATCTAGCAGCCTCAACAACTTGGAATTTCAAGGCTTGGTCAGTGAAGGAACTATCAACAACAGTCACATCTGCAGTAGATAAACTAGCACCCTGGCGTGCTGCTTCTACAGTACCAGAAAGGGCATGGGACATATGAATAGCAAGAATCTGGCTACCATCCTTGCATAGGTCTTCAAAAACTTCAGCGAAGACACCTACAGGTGGCTGACTTGTTTTCGGAAGATTCTTAGCTTCTTGCATCAACTGAAGAAATTTACCTTCTTCTTTCAAATCAGCATCAGAATAAACAACATTATCAATCATTACAGATAATGGAACAATTGTAATATCTAATTGTTTTACAAGTTCAGATTCAATAGTAACAGATGAATCGGTTACAATCTTAATTTTTGTCATAGTATCAATCTTTCTATTTTAGGATTCAGATTGGTTTTCTTACTTCTAATTATATCAAAAAAAGATTAAAAATCCTAATGGAGTCACTCAAATTTTCCGTAAAAATTTGATATAATCAACTTATAAGAAAAGAGGTGTCCTATGATTAAAAAAATTTATCCTATTTTAACCATTTTACTAGGTGCTGCTATTTATGCTTTTGGTCTGACTTATTTTGTAGTTCCTCATCATCTCTTTGAAGGAGGGGCAACAGGTATTACCCTTATCACCTTTTATCTTTTTAAAATCCCTGTTTCGCTCATGAACTTGCTGATTAACATTCCCCTTTTCATCCTAGCTTGGAAAATATTTGGAGCAAAATCTCTCTATTCTAGTTTACTGGGAACCATAGCTTTGTCAGCTTGGTTGGCTTTTTTTGAGCGTATTCCCCTTCATATTAACCTTCAAGGTGATTTACTAATCACTGCCCTTATAGCTGGGATTCTCTTGGGAATTGGTCTTGGAATTATCTTTAATGCTGGAGGTACAACTGGCGGAACTGATATTCTAGCTCGTATTCTCAACAAATACACTCATATATCAATGGGGAAACTACTTTTTATCTTAGATTTTTGTATTCTCATGCTCATTCTCCTTATCTTCAAGGATTTGAGATTGGTTTCCTACACACTCTTATTTGATTTTATCGTTTCGCGTGTTATTGATTTGATTGGCGAAGGTGGCTACGCAGGTAAAGGCTTTATGATTATCACAAAACGTCCTGACCAACTTGCTAAGGCGATCAATGATGACCTAGGAAGAGGTGTTACTTTCATCTCAGGTCAAGGCTACTATAGTCAAAAAGATTTGAAGATTATCTACTGTATTGTCGGTAGGAATGAGATTGTGAAAATGAAGGAAATGATTCATCGAATCGATCCTCAAGCCTTTATAACCATTACAGAAGCCCATGAAATCCTTGGAGAAGGATTTACCTTTGAAAAAGAATAAAAAGAGGTAATGTCGTGACCTCAAAAGTTAGACTAAATCATCTATCTTTTGGGTTACAAACAACCTCTTTTTTCTTTACTCAAACTCTTAAGACCAATTCCGAGCGACTTCTTCATCAGCCTTTAACTGATCCACTAATTGGTCAACAGAATCAAATTTTGTCATATCTCGAATGCGATCAAGCCAATAAACCATGACGGTTTCCCCATAAATATCTTGATTAAAATCAAAAATATTGACTTCAAAACGTGCTTCTTCTCCATCAAAGGTCACATTTTTCCCGACACTAGCCATAGCACGATACTTCTGTCTTTGAATCTCAACATCAACGACATAAACGCCATCTGCTGGCATATAAGTACGGTCTAAAAGCACCAAATTAGCTGTTGGATAACCAATCGTACGACCACGAGCATTGCCATGAACCACCATCCCTCTTGATGGAAGCGGTGCCCCCAAAAGTTCTCCTGCTTCTTTCACATTTCCATCTAAAATAGCTTGACGGATACGAGTTGAACTAATCTTTCCTTTCTCATCTTCTACAGGTGGAACAATGATAACTTCTCCATCAAAGTAATCCTTTAAATCTTCTGCTGTTTTTTTGTCAGAACCAAATGTATAATCAAAACCTGCAACAATAATTTTGGCATTCATAGCCTTGATATAAGTTGCAAAAAATTCTTCTGCCGTGAGACTAGCGAATTGACTACTAAAATCAAGGAGATATAATTCTTCTACACCTTCCCGCTTTAATTTTCTTTCACGTTCAGCAGGGTTCAAAATATGCAAAAATAAATCCGGATGATAAGACTCTAAAGCAATCTTTGGTGATTCATTAAAGGTCATAACCACGATAGGCAATAAATCCTTTCTCGCAGCCTTATTGGCAACACGAAATAATTCTTGATGCCCCTTGTGTATACCATCAAAATAGCCAAGGACTACGACTGAATCAGATGGTGTGCCAATATCTTTTTGGTTTTTTATAGGAATAGTAATAATCATAAACTAATTATATCATAGCGATAGCTATTTCTGGAACAGAAAATCTGAAATGTCATTTTTTTAACCTGAAGTGTAGCTGTTTTCAAAAAGCACTTCATTCTATCGTTGCTCAACTATGAACTTTGCAATATTCTTCTCAAAAACTTGTAGGACATCTTCAAAAGTTTGAAAGGAGTGATTAGACTTGTTCAATAACCATAAAGTGTCATACTATGCTTATGTATGAAAAAGCAATGCAACTAACTCCTGAGAACTTTAAATTACTAGTTGGTGCTGAAAAGGTAGAATTTAGAATCGAGGTACACCTATGGCTGTAAAATTTACAAAACGAGACGACTTGGACAAAATGTTTGAAGAGTTTGCGAAACTCCCTGATTTGAAACAAGTTACTTTCCCTGATGACAAAGAGAAAAAAGCCAAAGCAGAAAAGAAAAACTAGATGACTGCCTTCCAACAACTCTCATCTAGTATGCTTCAGACTGGCGCTATTTTTCTCTCCATCTGTTAGCTTGGATTCTCAGACAGTTTCAGCTAAAGAATATCTTTTCCCTTATCAGAAGGAACGGCTCAAGCCATTCAGACAAGTGAAGGGACGACAAGCCAATATTTGAAACCAGATAACAGTTCTTATAGAGAATCTGAAGAAATCGATTAGGAAACTCAAATCAATTTTTAGCAGTGTTCTATTCCAGATTCAATCCACTATACATATTAAAAAGTATGGGTACCAAAACAAAAAAATAGGCTCTCCGAAAACTCGGAAAGCCTTATTTAATGCTATTTCTAGCTTCCTCGCCTTTACATTTCAAGGCTCAGGATAAAAAGGTTCACTGAACCTTTTTATTTAGCGATTGGGTAAACAGAAACTTGTTTTTTATCGCGTCCTTTACGTTCAAAGCGTACTACGCCTTCAACTTTAGCGAACAAAGTATCGTCTCCACCACGACCAACGTTTACACCTGGATAGATGTGTGTACCACGTTGACGGTAAAGGATTGATCCACCTGTTACAGTTTGTCCGTCAGCTGCTTTAGCTCCAAGACGTTTCGCTTGTGAATCACGTCCGTTTGATGTAGAACCTCCACCTTTTTTGTGGGCGAAAAGTTGCAAGTTGTTAAGAGTCATTTTTAACATAATGTTTTCCTCCGTGTTAGTTTTCTGTGATAACTCTAGTTTGGACGAACTCAGAAGAGTTCTCCGATAAGTTTGCCATACCTAAGAAAAATGATTCAAAGAATAACTGGGTCATTTCTCTCTGGTGTGAAGGAAGATCTTTTGGTATTTCAACCATCAGATAGCCACCTTCATCTTCGTTTAATTCTAGGATTGGTTCATAGCCTGCAAATTTCTCAATAGAATTGATAAAGTTAATGGCAAGCGTAGAAACCGATGCACACACGACATCTAAGCCGTATTCGCCACTCTCGGCGTGTCCAGTAATTTCCGCACTCCTCAGCTCGCCATCTTCGGCTCTCTCAAAGACTGCCTGTATCATGTGTTCTCCTTAAAATTAAGCGTTAATTGCGTTGATGACAACTTTAGTATATGGTTGACGGTGACCTTGTTTACGGTGGCTACCTTTTTTAGGTTTGTACTTGTAAGTAACAACTTTCTTTTGTTTTCCTTGTTTTTCAACAGTTCCAACTACAGTAGCTCCAGCAACAAGTGGAGTTCCGACAACAGTGTTTTCACCACCAACAAGAACAACTTCGTTAAAAGTAACTTCTTGACCAGCTTCAACGTTCAATTTTTCAACGTAAACTGCTTGACCAACTTCAACTTTAACTTGTTTTCCGCCAGTTTTGATAATTGCGTATGTGCTCATTATGCACCTCCTATGATTTTTATGGGTTTCCCCGATTTTTTTGTGAAGACTCGCCTAGCATCGTGGGACGAACCACTTAAACTTGAATAATCAAGCAACGATGTTCGTGCGGTTGCACAGGATCGTGCATAGTCAACTCTTCAAGTATAGCATATCTCCTATTTTCTTACAAGTAATAACACCTAAAATCAAGCTTTTTCTTTTACTTTTTTCTGCCAAGAGGCAAAAAGCATGCTAAGGTAAAAAATACTCATCATAATAGGAACACCAAGAATAGTCTTTTCATGATAGAAAATCGTCAAATAGGCTGAAAAGACAACACCAAGGACAAAACTACTAAGCAGGCTAACAAATATGAACCCTTCACGCAAAAAAGGAGTGTGCTTGGTTCGGAAATAATCCCCAAAAGCCAGCATTGTTCGTTTGATATTCCCTGTCATAAAGGCATTATTGTAAGCAATACCCGAAACCTCACCAAAGGCAGTTGTCACCAAGCCCATACAAAAGGCTAAGGGCGGTACTAGATAGATATTATCTACAGTTTGCGGCACAAAACCAATAATGATTGATAGTATTGCCAAAGGAATCAGTGACAGAATCGGTTTTTTTACAATTCTCAATTTTTCCTTATAAACAGTTAATAAAAAGACCCCCATCATAAAAGCTAGCAAGGTAAGAACCTTGTCCCTAACATCTGAAACATTATTTTGAATTAATTCTACTGAAAGAAAGACGACATTTCCAGTTTGTCCAGCTACAAGGGTATTCCCTCGTACAATAAAAGTGTAAGCATCCACATATCCAGCACAAAACGTCAAAAAAAGTGCTAACCTTTTAGACTGACGTGATATTTTTCTTATAGGTAATAACCTCATTTTACCTCCCATTGTATTTTCTCTTAGAAATATTGTACCATTTTCTTTCTAAAAAATCGTAGACTACCATTTAGATTTTACTATTAGCATAAAAATAATAATAGACAACTATTTATCCAAAAATAGATAGAGGTAACATGTTTGTAAACAAAGCATACGAACCTTTAGTAAAATCATTTCCATGAAACCAGAATAGAGCCCCTCTTAGCAAAAATCATTATTTTAAATGATTTCTAATCACTCCTTGACATAAATAACTCTCATCAATAAAAGACTATGTCTTAAAAAAATGGTATAATAAAATCAATACTTGGGCTTGATAGCTATGCTACTAATAACAATTAGGAGAGAAAATCAGGCACTTGTTAACAACAGGGATTATCCCCTTGAGATGAAAGGAACTTTAGAAATCTTATGATGAACATGCAAAACATGATGCGTCAAGCACAAAAACTTCAAAAACAAATGGAACAAAGCCAGGCCGAACTTGCTGCCATGCAATTTGTTGGCAAATCTGCTCAAGACCTTGTCCAAGCGACCTTAACTGGAGATAAGAAAGTTGTCAGCATTGATTTCAATCCAGCTGTCGTTGACCCAGAGGACCTTGAAACTCTTTCTGATATGACCGTTCAAGCCATCAATTCTGCTCTTGAACAAATCGATGAAACTACCAAGAAAAAACTGGGTGCTTTCGCTGGGAAATTGCCATTCTAAAAACAAGGAGCTAGAACAATCCTTGTCGATAACAAAGGCTAAGAAAGGTGCAAAAATTATAAAAAACGCATAATATCAGGTGTCAAAACACTCAATATTATGCGTTTTCTCATGAAAAAATTCTCTTTTCATACTCATTTAATACTCTTCAAAAATCAAATTCAAACCATATCAGCGTCGGCTTGTCGTACTCAAGTACTGCCTGCGCCTATCTTTCTAGTTTGCTCTTTGATTTTTATTGAGTATAAAATCCAAAAGGGAATTTATCGTTTTACGGACATGTATATTACAGATTTCTATAGGTCGTATATAGACAGGATATCATCGCTTGGAAGTTGTCCTTTTTGACACCAATCAGTAATTTAGTTCTCAGGAGTTAATGGCAGTGCTTTTCGTACATAGTTTCATAACTACAGTATAGCATAGTATATCGCTTTATAGTTTTCACTATTGATGAACAGCTTGAGCTGCTGTGATAAGGGTTAAATTGTAAACATCTTCTGCACTACATCCACGTGAAAGGTCATTAACTGGCTTATTCAAACCTTGTAAAACAGGTCCTACAGCAGAGAAACCACCGAGACGTTCTGCAATCTTGTAACCGATATTTCCAGCTTCGATACTTGGGAAGATGAATACAGTTGCTTGTCCAGCCACTTTACTTCCTGGAGCTTTTAAAGCTGCTGTTTCAGGGTGGAAGGCAGCGTCAAATTGCAATTCCCCATCTATTTCAAGGTCTGGGCGTAGTTCGTGCGCACGTTGTGTAGCTGCTACTACCTTATCAACGTTCTCACCAAAACCAGAACCTTTACTTGAATAGCTCAACATAGCAATTTTGGGTTCTATACCAAACATTTTCGCAGTGATTGCTGAATTAATCGCAATTTCAGCCAAGGAATCTGCATCAGGATTGATATTGATAGCACAGTCACCAAATAGGTAACGTTCTGAACCACGAGTCATTAGGAAGGCACCTGAAGTACGAGTAACATTAGGACGAGTTTTAATGATTTGAAGGGCTGGACGAACTGTTGCAGCAGTTGAGTGAAGTGCACCTGAAACCATACCGTCAACCAAGCCCATATATACTAGCATTACACCAAAGTAGTTAACGTCTTCACGTAAGAGTCTAGTAGCTTCTTCTTCTGATATCTTACCGTTTCGACGTTCAACGAGCGCAGCAACCATTTCGTCAAACTTAGCGTAGTGGTCAGGATCGATGACTTCATAACCCTCGTGAATCCCTTCAATTTCAAGGTAAATTTTAATTTTTTCTGGTTTACCAAGCAAGACTGGAATAACATCTGTTTCTTTTACCAAGCGTTTCGTAGCTTGAAGAATACGAGGTTCTTTTCCTTCAGGTAGAACAATGCGGACATTTTTACCAACTAGGTTGGCTCTTAGACTTTCAAAAACTTCCATGAGTTTTCTCCTTTAAAATAATAAATTATACTCTAATATTTTTTATTGAGTATTAGTTGATAACTGTTTAATAAGGTTACTGAAATCATCCGGCAAGGGACTTTCTAACTGCAAGTCTTGCTCTAAAAATGGATGATAAAAGGATAGGTAATGGCAATGCAGAGCCTGACGTTGAATGCCGTCGTCCAGACTACCACCATACAAATCATCTCCCAACAAAGGAAAACCAATATGAGAAAAGTGGACTCGGATTTGGTGGGTTCGACCAGTGTGCAGACGAATATCAACCAAGTGAATATTCCCATAAGAAGCGACAATCTTGTAGGAAGTATGGGCATACTTTCCACCTTTAGCCACTCGTCTGGTAATAATGGAGTCTTCATCACGCGCAATCGGGGCAATAATTTCTCCTTCTGGTTCCAAATATCCATCTCCTTTAACCAGAGCAAAGTAGCGTTTCTCGATAGATTTCTTCTGCAACTGCTTGTCTAATCGTGCATGGGCATAGCCGTGCTTGGCAAAGAGCATCAAGCCAGAAGTATCTCTATCAAGCCTGGTTACAATGTGAACCTGCTGATTTTCATAATTTTGCTTGACATAGTAACCCTTGATAAAATTGGCAATGGTATTGGAGTGGTTGACACTAGGAATAGACGCCACTCCATAGGGTTTATTCAAGACTAGAAAGTGGTCATCCTCATAGAGAATATCCAGTGAGCGCTCGATAGCTTCCAGAGTTTCAAAGCCTTCCTCAGCGGGAATATCGATGATAACTCGGTCTCCAATATCCAATAGATAGGTTGCATTTTGCGGTTGGTCATTGACCAGAATAGCCCCACCTCGAAACTTAATCTTGGCCAGCAGCCCCTTAGAAACCTCGTGCTTTTTCAAAAAGGTCTTAACCTTGACATGTTCATCTGCGATAAATTCAAACCTCATTCATCCACCTCGCCGATAAAGGCATCCTTAACGCGGTTCCAGAAGCTGGTATGGCTAGGAGTCGCGACAAAGTGAATCTTATGATGATCAATTTGATACTCGATTCGCTCGATACTACGAAAAGAATAGACACTATTGTCAATCGAAATGGTGTGGTAATCATTTCTTGTTGGAATGAGTTCAATCTTATCCTTCTTAGGCACAATAATGGAAGAGCCCAGCGTTCGATAGACACGATTATTGAGGCTGGCAATTTCTGTCAACTGCAGAGCTTCAATGGTAGGATGTAACACTGCACCGCCAAGAGACTTGTTATAAGCCGTACTACCAGTCGGCGTTGAAACTGTTAGCCCGTCTCCACGAAAACGTTCAAAGGGAACACCATTGATGACAATATCTGCCACCATGGTTCGATCAGACCTGCGGATGCTGGCTTCATTGAGGGCACGAAAAATCTTGACCTCTCCATTTCCAAGAAAAACCTTCACATTTAGAACAGGGTAAGAAACCCTTGCTCCGGTATCTAGCTGCAAATTGGTCATTAACTTATCCAACTCAAAATCACGATAATCGGTATAAAAGCCCAGATGTCCTGTATGAAGACCGATAAAGCGTACCTTATCAAGTTGGTCTTCGTACTTATGAAAGGCCGACAAGAGCATGCCATCTCCACCAATGGAAATGACAATGTCCGGACTGCTATCATTGAGTATAAACTGATTTCTCTTCAAACGATCTCGCAATTCATACAAAACCCTTTGACTCTGCGGTTTTCTATTGGCTATCAGATCAATTCGTTTACCTGTATTCTTCATCTGTATCGTCACTGTTTCCTACACCGTCATTTAATTTTCTACTCAAGGGATCAAAAAGAGCCTGGGCTTCCTGGATATCATCACGAATTTCACCCATTTCTTCATCCAACTGATGGGCGATTCTAGCTGTAATTTCCAGTCGCTTCTTAATCTCATCTGGGAAATCCCCTTGGTACTTGTAGTTGAGAGAATGTTCTATCGTTGCCCAGAAATTCATGGCCAAGGTACGAATTTGAATTTCTGCCAAAATGGTCTTGGCTCCATTGATGGTATCAACCGTATATTCTACTACCACATGATAGGAACGGTAGCCTGAAGCCTTTCGATGAGTAATGTAATCTCGCTCCTGTATGATTCGCATATCCTGACGCTTATGCAAAATCTCCACTACTTCCTTGACGTCATCTACAAACTGAACCATCACACGTAAGCCAGCAATATCCTGCAAATCGTGTTCCAAGGTTGCATAAGTAATGCCACGACGAGCCATTTTTTCTTTGATGCTCTCAATTGGCTTGACTCGACCGGTCACAAACTCAATCGGAGAATGCTTATTTTGCTTACGATATTGCTTACGAATACCACGAAGTTTAATCTTTAACTCACCAACAGCTTGAATGTAAGGATCTAAGAATTCTTCCCATTCTAAGGTCATATATTCTCCCTTGTTCTCATATTATCCTTCAAAAATATCTTTGATTTTTTCTCCAGATTCATATACAATAAATACAATGCTTATTATACCATAA
>NZ_JBBJZX010000068.1:0-10712 GCF_038148935.1 Streptococcus pseudopneumoniae
AAGTACGGCAAGGCGAAGCTGACGTGGTTTGAAGAGATTTTCGAAGAGTATTAAAGAAAAAATCACTCCTTCATCTGACTCTCTGCATCAGCCACGACTTGTTCTAAACTGGTCTGACCAAGTTCAGCCTCCATAGCCAACTGAATTCTCTCCAATTTTTGATCCAAAACATCATGAATACGAGCTCCTACAGGGCAATTTGGATTTGGATTGTCATGGAAACTAAAGAGTTGACCAGTCTTACCAAGACACTCAACCGCCTGATAAACATCTAATAGACTAATGTCTTTGAGATCCTTAACAATCTCTGTTCCCCCTGTTCCGCGCGCGACTGAAATCAGCTCTGCCTTCTTCAATTGGGACAAGGTCTTTCTGATAATGACAGGATTGACCCCGACACTAGCAGCCAGAAAATCACTGGTCACCTTGCTTTCCTTCCCCTCGAGGGCAATGATTATCAGCATATGAGTCGCAATGGTAAATCTACTTGGAATTTGCATCCTCTTCTCCTTTTTACGAGGCATCCCTGCCTCTACTCTTCTTTTTCTTTTATTATACCCTTTTTAGTTGTAATGTCAATCGTTACCACCTTTTAACCAGTGGTCTAACTCCCGATCGTAGCCCTCTTTCTGAGCTAATTCTCTCAGAAATTCCTGATTGTGGGTATGGTGGATACCATTGACCAGACTTTCATAGTAAACCTCAAAATAGGGAAGTCTCAGGTCTTTAGCCAGCTGCAATTCAGCTGCCACATCGTAGTCCACCCGTCGGAAGTCCATATCTACCAAACCCTTCTCATCAAACTCCAAAATCATATACTGGGCCCGCAAATCCTTCCGCAACTGGGCATCCAAAAAGAAAGGCTGCCCAATCGAACCCGGATTGACAATCAATTGTCCACCAGTCCCGTAACGAAGCAACTGCTGGTGAATATGGCCATAAACAGCAATATCACAGGGAGGATTGGTCACCAAGCGGTCAAAATCCTCTTGCGCTCCAGTATGAATCAACTCTCGCCCCCAGTTCTTATCAGGCAAATGATGACTAATTCCAACTGTCAAATCACCAAACTGACGATGAATCTGGAGAGGTTGACTATGGAGCAGTTCAATTTCTTCTAAGGAAATTTCCTCTAAAACATACTGGCACTGACGCAAGAGATAGCGTTGGCTGGGACGAGTATTATCCAATTCCTTGCGGACACCATGCCACAGACTGTCTTCCCAGTTTCCCAAAACTCTAGCCGTAATCGGTAGTTGATCCAACAAGTCCAAAATCCTTCTACGCCCTGTCCCTGGCATGAGAATATCTCCCAAAAGCCAGTATTCATCCACTCCTAGATGCCGAGCATCTGCCAAAACAGCCTCCAAGGCAGTGGTATTTCCATGAATATCTGAAAGAAGAGCTATTTTTGTCATATTCATCTCCTCGTTTTTTCTCTTGCAATAAGTATAACATAAAAAGTCATAGCTAGAGAAATCTAGCTTTTTTTGATATACTAGATAAAGATATTAGACAAGAGGAAGCGAATGACCCCGAATAAAGAAGATTATCTAAAATGTATTTATGAAATTGGCATAGACCTGCATAAAATTACCAACAAGGAAATTGCTGCCCGCATGCAAGTCTCTCCCCCTGCCGTAACTGAAATGATTAAACGGATGAAGAGTGAAAACCTCATCCTCAAGGACAAAGAATGTGGCTATCTACTGACTGACCTAGGCCTCAAATTGGTCTCTGAGCTCTATCGCAAACACCGCTTGATTGAAGTTTTTCTGGTTCATCATTTAGACTATACGAGTGACCAGATTCACGAGGAAGCTGAGGTCTTGGAACATACTGTCTCTGACTTATTCGTGGAAAGACTGGATAAACTGCTAGGGTTCCCTAAAACCTGCCCCCACGGAGGTACCATTCCTGCAAAAGGAGAACTCCTAGTTGAAATCAATAATCTCCCACTAGCTGATATCAAGGAAGCTGGATCCTACCGCCTGACTCGGGTGCACGATAGCTTTGACATTCTCCATTATCTGGACAAGCACTCACTTCATATCGGAGATCCGCTCCAAGTCAAGCAGTTTGATGGTTTCAGCAATACCTTCACTATCCTCACTAAAAATGAAGATTTACAAGTGAATATGGACATTGCCAAACAACTCTATGTCGAGAAAATCAACTAATTTCTCAAGTCCCCAACCAACCCTGAAAGTTTGATTTTCAGGGTTTTCTTATCTATTTTTTATATCAAAAATAATAGCAAGCGCTTTCATCCTTTGGCTAAATATTGTATAATAATTATATAAACTATTACGTCACTAACAGATGAAAAAAGGAGGTTTTATCATGAAAAACATCATCTTCATCAAAACCATTCAACTCCTTATCATCGATGGAATTATGCTGGCATTTTTGACATTTAAAGAGGGACTTACTTGGGATTGGATTTTGATTTATAGTGGTTGGCTCATCTTCTTTCACCCTGTGCTGTTGACCTATCTTTCCAACCAACTTTGTGACCACTTTAGTCAACTCTATTCCCAGATTAGACCAAGATTCTGGCGTTTTGCCTTACAAATCCTCCTATGGGATAGCCTGATCATTCTCTCCTTGCTGTTTTTAAGGGGTGTCCCACTTTTCCTTCAGGGAAGTCTCCTCATCCTAGGACATCTCATCCTTTCCTATCGCATAAGCCAAAGACTAAAAAGAGACTTCCCCCAAGCCTATCAAGAACCGATTCCATTTTGGAATATTTTATGATAGATGAGAAAACCAAGCCGGTTGGGCTTGGTCTTTCTTATCTATTTTTCGTATCAAGGATAATGGTAACCGGTCCGTCATTGACCAGCTCAACCTGCATATCTGCTCCAAAGATGCCTGTCTGAACGGGCACTTCTTGCGCTAGTTTTTGATTGAAAGCATCATAGAAATCTGATGCCATATCAGGCTTAGCTGCGCCAGTAAAGGCTGGACGATTGCCTTTCTTAGTATCCGCAAAGAGGGTAAACTGAGAAATAGAAAGGATTTCTCCTTCAATATCTTTGACAGACAGGTTCATCTTGCCTTCTGCGTCTGAAAAAATCCGCATGTTGACAAGCTTTCTCACAGCATAGTCCAAATCTTCCTCTTGATCCTCTGGTCCAACACCCACCAGCAATAAGAGCCCCTGATTGATTTTTCCCTGAACCTGACCTTCGATACTGACTTGGGCTTCTTTAACCCGTTGGATAATGATTTTCATAATAACCTTTCTAGTGAGAGCTAGGACAATTAGCCATTGGTCCGTTTGACAGAGTAAACTTCTGGCACACTCTTAATCTTGTCCACAACCGTAGTCAGCGTCGAAAGGTTAGCAATGCCGAAGGACACATGGATATTGGCAAATTTCATATCCTTGGTTGGTTGGGCGTTGACTGTCGAGATATTCTTGGTTGTGTTTGAAAGAACTTGCAGTACATCGTTCAACAGTCCTGTACGGTTGAGGCCATAGATATCGATATGGGCCATATACTCCTTATTTGAGCTAGAGTACTGGTCTTCCCACTCCACATCAAGGAGACGTTGCTCGTAGTTTTCTTGAGCGCGTAAGTTCATACAGTCCACACGGTGAATAGCCACACCACGACCCTTGGTTATATAGCCAACAATATCGTCACCAGGAACAGGATTACAACACTTGGCAATCCGCACGAGGAGTCCAGAAGCACCTTCAATGACCACACCACCCTCATGCTTGACCTTGATGGTTTCTTTATTTTCAACCTTAATCTCGCCACCTTTGACAAGCTCCTCTGCCTCAGCCTTGGCCTTGGCACGCTCTTCTTCACGGCGTTCCTTTTCAGTCAAACGGTTAAAGACAGTAATCGCACCGATTTCCCCAAAACCAATAGCCGCAAAGAGGGATTCCTCTGTCTTGTAGCTGGTCTTTTGCAGAACTTGATCCATATGACGCTTGTCCATAAATTTATTGGCCACGTAGCCATTTTCTTGGAACTGGGCCATCAGCATTTCACGACCCTTGTTGACAGACAATTCCTTGTCTTGATTTTTAAAGAACTGACGAATCTTGTTGCGCGCCTTGCTGGTCTTGACCATGTTGAGCCAGTCACGGCTTGGCCCAAAGGAGTTCGGGTTGGTGACAATTTCAACCTGATCCCCTGTCTTGAGCTTGGTTGTCAGTGGAACCATGCGACCATTGACCTTGGCACCCGTCGCTTTTTCTCCGACTTTTGTATGGATTTCATAGGCAAAGTCAATCGGTCCTGAATCTTTTGGAAGGGAACGAACAGCTCCATCTGGGGTAAAGACGTAAATCTCCTCAGCCAGATAGTTTTCCTTAACTGAATCCACAAATTCCTTGGCATCATCAGCCTGATCTTGGAGCTCCATCATCTCCTTAATCCAGTTCATCCCAATAGCTGATTCTTTGCTGTTAACCTGCCCCTTAATGCCTTTCTTATAAGCCCAGTGAGCCGCAACCCCGTACTCAGCCACCTCATGCATTTCCTTGGTCCGAATCTGAAATTCAATCGGCCCTTTTGGCCCATAAACAGTCGTATGAATAGACTGGTAACCATTGGCTTTGCGGTTAGCGATATAGTCTTTAAAGCGACCAGGCATGGGTTTCCAAAGTTCATGCACATAACCAAGCATGGCATAAACATCACTTTGGGTATCCAAAATACAACGAATGGCAATCAGGTCATAGATTTCCTCAAACCGTTTTCTCTTATCCTGCATTTTGCGGAAAATCGAGTAAATATGCTTGGGGCGACCGTAAATCTTCCCTTTCAAGTGACGATCTGTCGTATATTCCTCTAATTTTGTAACTACCTCATCCACCAAGGCTTCACGCTCCCTGCGCTTTTCCTTCATCATATGGGTAATCTTGTAAAACTCTGTAGGATTGAGATAACGGAAAGACAGGTCTTCCAATTCCCATTTGACACTTGAAATCCCCAAACGGTGGGCAAGTGGGGCATAGATTTCCATAGTTTCTTTGGAAATGCGCTCCTGCTTGTCTTTGCGAAGGTGTTTCAGAGTTCGCATATTGTGCAAGCGGTCAGATAATTTGACCAAGATAACGCGGATGTCCTCAGACATAGCCATGAGCATCTTGCGGTGGTTTTCCGCTAATTGCTCCTCGATCGATTTATACTCGACCTTACCAAGCTTAGTAACCCCATCTACGATTACCCGTACATCAGGACCAAACTCTCTTTCCAAATCGTCCAAGGTCGCATCTGTATCTTCCACCACATCATGCAAGAAACCACAAGCTACCGTTACAGCGTCCAGCTTGAGCTTGGCTAAAATACCTGCCACTTGGATAGGGTGAATGATATAAGGCTCGCCTGATTTGCGATATTGACCACTATGGCATTCCACCGCATAGATCAAGGCCTTATGGACAAAATGGACATCCTCTTCCGTTAAATATTCTTTGGTTAAAGCGACAACTTCTTCGCCTGTTAAATTCACTTCTTTTGGCATCTATACTCTCCAATTCTTCCTACCATTTTATCACTTTTTTAAGAATATGAAAACTAGATTGGAACAGAATAAGAAAAAAATAATTCAGAATCGATTGACAATTCAGAATTATTAGTATATAATATATTACGAAGTTAGATTTTAAACTTAGGTGATAGAAGGAGAGATAGACCAACGGAAACCATATTGTAACCCAAAGACTTTCTGACTTCCCTCAATTTCCCTGAAGATACGAAAGCTAAACAGTGGAACTCGTGTCACATATACTGGTACCTTGACTGGATTTTGGAATTAAAAATCCTCAAGATACTTTCTTTGAGCCTTTAGTTTATAAGGAGAACACCTATGAAAAAAACTGCTATTTCTATCTTTGCTCTCCTAGTTTTAGGAGTTAGCTGTTTGTTCCTATTCAACCAGCAAAGCTATAAAAAAACAGTCGTTCAATACTATGCTAACGATCAGAACCTGCCCAGTAGGATAACTTATAGTGAATATAGCGATAAACGAGAAGCCAACTACGGTGGCACTCTAAACATTACATCTATCAAACAAGCTAATGACGGAGTTTATGCAACCTATGAAGGGCAATTGACACCTCTCCAATATTGATAAATTGATAACCAGCCTGTCTTCATCTAGTCATGCTGGTTTTTAAGTTCATTCTAAATCCTTACCTATTCTCCCTAACTGTGCTATACTTAATTTAGTACATTCTTTGAGATTGGAGCCAATATGAAAATCCATAAAACCGTCAATCCTGTTGCCTATGAAAATACCTATTACCTAGAAGGTGAAAAACACCTCATCGTTGTCGATCCCGGGAGCCATTGGGACGACATTCGTCAGACCATCGAGAAGATCAACAAACCGATCTGTGCCATTCTATTGACCCACGCCCATTATGACCATATCATGAGTCTGGACTT
Source organism: Streptococcus pseudopneumoniae (assembly GCF_038148935.1). Lineage (GTDB taxonomy): Bacteria > Bacillota > Bacilli > Lactobacillales > Streptococcaceae > Streptococcus > Streptococcus pseudopneumoniae_U. The sequence continues at coordinate 6,417 of NZ_JBBJZX010000068.1, forward strand.
GGTGCGCGACACTTTTGGCAATCCTCCTGTCTATATCGCAGAGAGCGAAGCATCTTGGCTCTATACTCCCGTCGATAATCTCTCTGGCCTCCCTCGTCACGATGATATGGCAGATGTGGTCGCAAAACCGGCTGAGCACACTTTTGTCTTTCATGAAGAATATCAATTAGAGGAATTTCGTTTCACTGTCTTGCCAACACCAGGGCACTCTATCGGTGGTGTTTCTATCGTTTTTCCTGACTCTCACCTAGTCTTGACAGGTGATGCTCTGTTCCGCGAAACCATCGGACGGACCGACCTTCCTACTGGTAGTATGGAGCAACTCCTTCATAGTATCCAGACCCAACTTTTCACCCTACCAAACTACGATGTCTATCCAGGACATGGTCCAGCTACTACTATTGCTCACGAAAAAACTTTCAATCCTTTTTTCTAGCAAGATGATGTCAATGACTATCGCATTTTAAGTAAACTATACAGCAAATCTTTCCATTACAAAAGGCATCCTATCAAGTTTTTCACACCTGATTGGATGCCTTTTTCTGATGACTAGATTTTTTGCATTACCATATAATGACGCGCTCTTCTGGGGAACGCCACATACCGTCTCCTTCTTTGACATCATAGGTTGTAAAGAAATCATCGAAGTTTGGTACTTGCACATTGACACGGAGTTTGGCTGGTGCGTGCACATCGACGCTAGCCAAAAGTTTCATAAATTCTGGTCGACCTTTCATGCGCCAGATGCGACCGAAGTTGTAGAAGAATTCTTCTGCTGAGAAGTCTGGTTCTCTCTTAGCTGCTTCAAGCGCTGCAGCGATTCCTCCCAAGTCAGCCACGTTTTCTGATACAGTCAATTTACCGTTGATGGTTGCTCCATAAGAATCTTGTCCATCAAATTGGTCAATAACTTTTTGTGTTTTCTCCTTGAAGGCAGCATAGTCGCTCTCTGTCCACCAATCCTTAAGGCTACCATTTTCATCAAAGGAAGCTCCGTTGGTATCAAAGGCGTGAGAAATTTCATGGGCAATAACCGCCCCAATGCCACCGTAGTTAGCAGAAGATGACTGGTGCAAGTCATAGAAAGGTGCTTGTAAAATGGCCGCTGGGAAGACAATCAGGTTCTTCTGTGGATTGTAGTAGGCGTTGACCATATGAGCAGGCATGCCCCACTCCTTATAGTCCACAGACTGATTCCACTTGCTCCAACTGTGCTTGATTTCCACACGCGCAAAAGCTAGAGCATTGTCAAAAAGACTAGCAGTTTCATCCACTACCTTGTCCTTGTAGCGTTCTGGCAATTCTTCTGGATAACCGATATATGGCTTAATTACATTGAGTTTGACGATGGCCTTATCACGAGTTTCAGGAGTTAGCCAGTCATTCTTGGCCAAGCGTTCCTTATAGACATCAATCATGGTTGCCACTTTTTTCTCCACGTCCGCCTTAGCTTCTGGAGAGAATTTTTCATGGGCATACCAGAGACCCAAGGCTTGTTTGAAAGGACCTTGTGCTAACTGATAGGCTGCCTTGACCTTGTCTTTGGCTTCTGGAACTCCAGAAAGCGCACGGCTGTAGGCACCTGACAAGACACGGATTTCTTCTGTTAAATAGCTGGTTGAAAGATTGACAACACTCAATATCAAGGTTGCCTTGAGAAGAGGCCAGGCTTCTTCACTATAGAATTGCTCTGCTGCTTGCCAGAAACGTTCCTCGTCTACGATCACCTTGTCTGGTACTTGTCCAAGAACGGCTTGGAAGAAGTCATCCAAAGGTAGGGCAGGTGCGAATTTTTTGAAATCTTCATAAGAATATGGATGATAGAGTTTAGCATATTCTGAACTTTCTTCATTAGAAAGCACCACTGCTGCTACTCGACGATCCAATTCAAGTCTTTTCTCTAGCAAGTCTTCAATTTCTTCATCAGAGAAATCATAAGCTTTGAGGAGATTTGCACTGGTTTCTTTCCACAAAGTCAATAGCTCTTCGCGTTGAGGATGGTCTTCAGCATAGTAAGTCGTATCTGGCAAAATCGTGCTTGGGGCGCTAGCCCACAAAACATTGATTCTGGCATCCATAAAGTCTGGTGATACACCAAAAGGAAGGAAATTAGGTTTGCCGGCAAGTTCAAACTCTGCTAGTTTAGCTGTAAAATCCGCAAAAATCTCTAATTCTTGGAATTCTTTAAGAAGGGGCAAAACAGGTGCGATACCGTCAGCTTCTCTCTTATCAAAATCACGAACTAGGCGGTGGTATTTGACAAAGTTTGCCAAGATAGCATCCTCAGGCACCTCTTCTCCTGCCAACCACTTGTCTGTTGTCGCCAACATCAAGTCTTCAATTTCCTGGTCTAAATCCACAAAACCTCCCGTTTGAGACTTATCGGCTGGGATTTCAGCAGTCTTCTGCCATTCCCCATTGATTGCATCATAAAAATCGTCTTGATAACGTGTCATCTTGTTCTCGCTTTCATTTGTACTTGTTTTTAGCTTAACAAAAATTGCTTGGGAATGCAATTAAAAATGAACGGAGGTTTCCTATTGTTTTTCAGTTATTATTTTAATTTTTTTAAAAATTAACTTGACTTAATTTTTTTTTTAAGGTATATTAAGAGTCAGGAGGAATATAAGTTTATGATACGTATCGAAAACCTCAGTGTCTCCTACAAAGAAACGTTGGCACTTAAGGATATTTCACTAGCGCTCCACGGACCAACAATTACCGGTATCATTGGTCCAAACGGCGCTGGGAAATCAACACTATTAAAAGGTATGCTGGGAATTATCCCACATCAAGGTCAGGCATTTCTCGATGACAAGGAAGTGAAAAAATCCTTACATCGAATCGCCTATGTCGAACAAAAAATCAATATCGACTACAACTTTCCCATCAAGGTCAAGGAATGTGTCTCGCTAGGGCTCTTTCCCTCTATCCCTCTCTTTCGAAGTTTAAATGCTAAACATTGGAAGAAAGTGCAAGAGGCCCTTGAAATCGTCGGCCTAGCTGACTACGCTGAACGTCAAATCAGCCAACTGTCTGGAGGTCAGTTCCAGCGGGTCTTGATTGCCAGATGTTTGGTGCAGGAAGCTGACTATATCCTCTTGGATGAACCCTTTGTTGGGATTGACTCTGTCAGTGAGGAAATCATCATGAATACGCTGAGAGATCTGAAAAAAGCTGGGAAGACGGTTCTCATCGTCCACCACGACCTCAGCAAGGTTCCCCACTACTTCGATCAAGTCTTGCTTGTCAATCGAGAAGTGATTGCCTTTGGTCCAACCAAAGAAACCTTTACCGAAGCCAATCTCAAAGAAGCTTACGGTAATCGACTCTTTTTCAATGGAGGTGACCTATGATTGCAGAATTTATCGATGGATTGCAAAAATTCCATTTCTTACAAAATGCCTTGATAACAGCCATTGTCATCGGGGTCGTAGCTGGAGCTGTGGGATGTTTCATCATTCTACGCGGGATGTCACTCATGGGAGATGCCATTTCACATGCTGTCTTGCCAGGTGTAGCCCTCTCCTTTATCTTGGGCCTTGACTTCTTTATCGGAGCCATTGTCTTTGGACTACTAGCTGCTATCATCATTACCTACATCAAGGGAAACTCGATTATCAAAAGCGATACCGCCATCGGCATTACCTTTTCTTCTTTCTTAGCCCTCGGTATCATCTTGGTTAGTGTCGCTAAAAGTTCAACTGACCTTTTCCATATCCTTTTTGGTAATATCCTGGCCGTCCAAGATACGGATATGTTTATTACTATGGGTGTAGGAGCAGGCATTCTCTTGTTAATCTGGATTTTCTTCAAGCAACTCTTGATAACATCCTTTGATGAACTCTTGGCTAAAGCCATGGGAATGCCTGTCAATTTCTATCACTACTTACTCATGGTACTCCTGACTCTCGTGTCTGTGACAGCCATGCAAAGTGTCGGAACTATCCTGATTGTAGCCATGCTGATTACCCCAGCTGCAACTGCTTATCTCTATGCTAATAGCCTGAAAAGTATGATTTTCCTTTCCTCAACCTTTGGAGCGACTGCTTCAGTTTTGGGACTCTTTATCGGCTATAGCTTTAACGTTGCGGTAGGTTCTAGTATCGTGCTTACAGCCGCTAGTTTCTTTCTCATTAGCTTCTTTATCGCTCCCAAACAACGATATTTGAAACTAAAAAATAAACATTTGTTAAAATAAGGGGCAAAGCCCCAATAAATTGGAGGATCTAATGAAAAAATTAGGTACATTACTCGTTCTCTTTCTTTCCGTCATTGCTCTTGTAGCATGTGCTA
>NZ_JBBJZX010000069.1:0-10462 GCF_038148935.1 Streptococcus pseudopneumoniae
CTAGCTAAAAATAAGTGGGTGCAAAATGCTGGCTCTTGGTATCATTTCGACGGTTCTGGTAACATGCAGACAGGCTGGTACAAAGAAGGTAATACATGGTACTCACTAGCAGATAGCGGGGCTATGCGTACTGGATGGTACAAAGAAGGTAGCACATGGTACTCCCTAGCAGATAGTGGCGCCATGCGCACTGGTTGGTACAAAGAAGGGTCTACTTGGTACTATCTTCGTTTTAGTGGTTCTATGCAGACAGGTTGGGAGTGCATAGATAATAATTGGTATTATTTCGAACAATCAGGTGCAATGGCCTCTGATAGAGTTGTAAATTCTAGTGATGGCACAGGCTATATTCTCAGCAAGGATGGCCATATGTTCACTTTACAAAATAGCCCTTATAAAGATGATGATATTGTCCGTTTAGGTGATGGATATGAGTATCTGATTACATCAAAATTTGACGGAAATAACTTTACTGATGTTATCGTGGCTAAAAACACTTGGTATATCAAGCCTGAAATCAAGAAGTTTTCCGAAAAATATGGGGATCAAGTTTCAAATACAATCTTAGCTTTAGTAGATAATAAAGAAGAAGGACAAGAAATTGATCCTAAAGCTGTTATTCGTAATTTCCAAAATCTACCAGGTCGATATTACTTTGGAGCAGATGGTCGTAGAGTATTACCACTTCCAGAGATGACAACTAGATCAGAAATCAAAAAAGTTGGCAATGATCTTTATCTAGAAGACCCAGGTGTACGACTTAGACTTCCATCTACTAACTTCACAATCAATAACAATAAACTATACCATTTAGATAATGGACAAGGTAAGCTTAAAACAGGTTACTTTGTATTGATTGATGACGGTATGTCTACAACCCACTATCATTTCCTTGTATATGCAGACCAATCTGGTGAGGTTCTTAAGATGAAACGCTTGCCATCAGGATTTTCAGATTATTTTGATAAAGAAATCGATGGTTTCTATGGTCAAAAAATTAAGATTACACAGCCAAATAAGTATGAATATTACAAGGTTCTTGTGGTTAAATAATACAAAACGAATCGCCTAATGAGGGATGTGTGGGCGATTCGTTTTTTACTGTAATCAGTCATCACTAAGCATCTTTTATAAGATTATATTCGAAACCTAAAGAAAAACAAGAAGAAACCATACTTCCAGCATCATTGAAAAGCGCAGTCATTACTTGAAAAAATTCGCTCGTTTATGTTATAATAGACTGTATTTAAAAAATTTTAAGGAGAAATGACAGAATGTCTGTATCATTTGAAAACAAAGAAACAAACCGTGGTGTCTTGACTTTCACTATCTCTCAAGACCAAATCAAACCAGAATTGGACCGTGTCTTCAACTCGGTGAAGAAATCTCTTAATGTTCCAGGTTTCCGTAAAGGTCACCTTCCACGTCCTATCTTCGACAAAAAATTTGGTGAAGAGTCACTTTACCAAGACGTTATGAACGCTCTTTTGCCAAACGCTTATGAAGCAGCTGTAAAAGAAGCTGGTCTTGAAGTCGTTGCACAACCAAAAATTGACGTAACTTCAATGGAAAAAGGTCAAGACTGGGTTATCACTGCTGAAGTCGTTACAAAACCTGAAGTAAAATTGGGTGACTACAAAAACCTTGAAGTATCAGTTGATGTAGAAAAAGAAGTAACTGACGCTGACGTTGAAGAGCGTATCGAACGCGAACGCAACAACTTGGCTGAATTGGTTATCAAAGAAGCTGCTGCTGAAAACGGCGACACTGTTGTCATCGACTTCGTTGGTTCTATCGACGGTGTTGAATTTGATGGCGGAAAAGGTGAAAACTTCTCACTTGGACTTGGTTCAGGTCAATTCATCCCTGGTTTCGAAGATCAATTGGTAGGTCACTCAGCTGGTGAAACTGTTGATGTCGTTGTAACATTCCCAGAAGACTACCAAGCAGAAGATCTTGCAGGTAAAGAAGCTAAATTCGTAACAACTATCCACGAAGTAAAAGCTAAAGAAGTTCCAGCTCTTGATGACGAACTTGCAAAAGACATCGACGAAGAAGTTGAAACACTTGCTGAATTGAAAGAAAAATACCGCAAAGAATTGGCTGAAGCTAAAGAAGAAGCTTATAAAGATGCAGTTGAAGGTGCAGCAATTGATAAAGCTGTAGAAAACGCTGAAATCGTAGAACTTCCAGAAGAAATGATTCACGAAGAAGTTCACCGCTCAGTAAACGAATTCCTTGGAAACTTGCAACGTCAAGGTATCAACCCTGACATGTACTTCCAAATCACTGGAACAACTCAAGAAGACCTTCACAATCAATACCAAGCAGAAGCTGAGTCACGTACTAAGACTAACCTTGTTATCGAAGCAGTTGCCAAAGCTGAAGGATTTGATGCTTCAGAAGAAGAAATCCAAAAAGAAGTCGAGCAATTGGCAGCAGACTACAACATGGAAGTTGCACAAGTACAAAGCTTGCTTTCAGCTGATATGTTGAAACATGATATCACAATCAAAAAAGCTGTTGAGTTGATTACAAGCACAGCAACAGTAAAATAATCTTAATAAACAAAAATCCCACCTGATTAGGTGGGTTTTCTTATGCACTATTTTCCAAAAATCTCTCTGAGGTCTGCGTCTGTAATCCCAATCATAGCTGGAATACTGGTCCAGTTTTCTTCGGTTAGGATGTAGGATTGTTCAGAGTTACTTGATGTGACTGTTTCAGAGACAACTGGTTGCTTTTCTTCAACATTCTCCAATAAATCACTGAAGCGTTCAATCAGATAGGTTTTTCGGGCAGTTCCAATGTGTTGGGTAGCATAATCAAAGGCCTGCAATTCACCTAGTAAGATAAGCTTGCTTTTGGCGCGTGTAATGGCTGTATAGATGAGATTGCGCTCCAGCATACGCCTACTAGCACTGGTGATCGGTAGGATGACAACAGGGAACTCACTTCCCTGTGATTTATGGATGCTCATGGCATAGGCCAGGCGAATCTTGTACCATTCGTTACGTGGGTAAGAGACTTCATTGCCATCAAAATCAATAACAATCTCGTCTTGTTTCGACTCGGTGTATTTACCCGGAATCAGGTCTGTGATGGCTCCTAAATCTCCATTAAAGACATTGATTTCAGCATCGTTGACCAAATGAATGACCTTGTCGCCCTTACGATAGTGACACTGGGGAGCTTCAAAACTGAGTTGATTTTTTTGTGGTGGATTGAGCAGGTCTTGCATGAGCTGGTTAATGGCATCAATCCCTGCCGTCCCTCGGTACATGGGAGCCAGAACCTGAATATCACGAGCAGGGATACCACTTCTGAGGGCAGCGCCTAAGATCTTTTCAATGGTAGCAGGAATATGGCCACTAGCAATTTCAAAGTAGGAACGGTCTGCTTTTTTCTGGGTGAAATCAGCTGGCAAGATACCCTGTCGAATCTGACTAGCTAGGGTGACGATGGTTGATTCTTCGCTTTGCCGATAAATTTTTTCCAAGCGAGTCTGAGGAATCAAGGGAATATGAAGCAAATCCGCTAGAACCTGTCCAGGACTGACAGACGGTAGCTGGTCACTGTCTCCCACGATGAGAATTTTACTGTTAGAAGAGATGTTGGAGAAGAGTTGATTGGCCAGCCAAGTATCCACCATAGAAAATTCATCCACGATAATAAAGTCGGCATCCAGATAATCTTCCAGATGACTGGTATCATCGTCGCCTGTCATTCCCAAGTGGCGGTGTATGGTCGCGCTAGGCAAGCCTGTCAATTCATTCATGCGTCGAGCAGCTCGACCAGTTGGAGCGGCAAGAAGAATCGGCAAGTTGCTTTTTTTCCTGAGGTCAAGTCCTTCTAAAAGTGCGTAAACAGCGATGATCCCATTGATAACAGTTGTCTTACCAGTACCAGGCCCACCTGTCAGAATAAAGACCTTGTTCTGGATAGCATCACAGATGGCTTGTTTTTGAATGCTATCATACTCAATTCCCAGCTCTTCCTCGACAGTAGTGATATGCTTTTGAATAGTTTCTAAATCTTGACTCTTCTGTTTTCCTTTTTCAAGGATACGAACCAAGTGACTACGGATCCCTTCCTCCGCGAAAAAGAGACTATTGTCAAAGATTTTGGTATCGATCTGCTGAACCTTGTCTTCTTCAATGAGGTAGGAGAGTTCTTGAGCCACTTGGCTGGGATCTAGTTCCACGGGACGGGAAGACTCAAGGAGAGTGAGGGTTTGTTCTAGCAAGTCCCGTGCTTCAACATAGGTATCTCCTGTTTCCATACAGGCCTGAAAAAGACTGTGAACTAGACCGGCACGGAAGCGTTCAGGAGCCTGACTTTCGATGCCTAGCTCCTCAGCTAGCTGGTCAGCGATGGTAAAGCCCAAGCCCTTGATATCCTCAACCAGTTGGTAGGGATAATTTTCAACCACATCAAGGGTTTCTTCCTTGTAAAAGTCTTGAATCTGAAAGGCTAGTTTATTGGGAATGCCGTAGTTGGCTAGTTTGGCTAAAACCATCTCTGTTCCGTAGTTGAGACGAAGAGTGGATACGAAAGCCTCACGATTTTTTGCAGAGAGACCTGAGATGCCTTCTAGCTTTTCTGGGTGTTGCAGAATTTCGTCAATGGTATTATCACCATAGGTATCCACGATTTTTTGAGCTGTCTTGAGACCAATTCCCTTGAAATGGCTACTGGAAAAGTACTTAACCAGCCCCTTACTAGTCGGTTTTGCGCGTTCATAACGGCTGATTTGCAGTTGTTCCCCATACTTGGAGTGCTGGACAATTTGCCCCCAAAAAGTGTAGTCTTCTCCCTCAATCACGTCAGCCATGGTTCCTGTGACAATGATTTCAAAATCATCAAAATCTTCTGCGTCCGTATCTTCGATTTCTAGGAGAAGGATGCGATAAAAATTGCTGGGATTTTCAAAAATAATCCGTTCAATGGTTCCTGAAAAATAAACTTCCATAAAATTCCTTTGCATGAATAGGTGAGAGTTGGGGTTGTTTTTATTTTATACTCTTCGAAAATCTCTTCAAACCAGGTCAGCCTACATCTGCAACCTCAAAACACTGTTTTGAGCAACCTGCGACTAGCTTTCTAGTTTGCTCTTTGATTTTCATTGAGTATTAGTCAATAACCAATTCCTTCTCACGATAGAAGAAGAGGCTGAGATTGCTGATTCTCGGCCTCTTCGATTTCTTAAAATGTTCCGATACGGGTGATTGGCCAGAAGCGGAATTTAGCTTCCCCTGTGATATCTTTTGCTTTAAAAGTACCTACGTGGCGGCTGTCGCTCGAAACCAAGCGGTCATCTCCGAGGAGAAGGTATTCTCCTTCTGGAACTGTAAAGCTAAAGTTGGTATTGTAGTTGACATCAACTGTGAAGGCTTGAGCCTTTTGAGCGATACTTCTAAAGAAAGTGCCTTTATTTCCTTCAAATCCCTTGCCTGAGTAGGTGCTTTGGAGTTTGTCGTCCTTGAAACGTTTGATATAGTCAGCTAGGTAAGGTTCGTCCGTCTCTTTATCATTGATGTAAAGTTTATCGTTTTCGTAACGGATGGTGTCGCCAGGCATTCCGATGACACGTTTGACAATGTCCTTATTGCCATCTTCCTCATGGGCCACCACGATATCAAAACGATCAATAGGAAGGTGTTTGACAACGAAGAGGATTTCGCCATCCGCTAGAGTTGGATCCATGGAATGTCCTTCTACGCGGACATTGCTCCAAAAAAAGATACGGCTTAAAGCTAGTAATGACAGAATCAGGAGGAACAATCCCCACTCTTTTAAGAAATTTTTAAATGAATTCATAACTTACCTTTCTAAGCGTTTTTTCGCTTTTTCAGTATTTTTAAAGTGCAGTTTGGCGCAGAAGTTGAGTCCCTGCATACCATAGGCTTGCAAAATCTGGCTAGCCACCTTATCAGAAGCCGTTCCAGCTCCACTTGGAAGTTGATAGCCCAGCTCTCGTCCTAGATTTTCAAGATTTTCTAGAAAGAGATCACGCGCAATGATGGAAGAAACTGCGACAGCCAAGTATTTGCCCTCAGCCTTTTCTTCTAAGCTGATAGGATTGCTGAAACGATTGGCCTCTTGTGCCAAGTACTTGTCATAATTTTTAGCACTGGTAAAGGCATCAATCACAATTTTCTCAGGCTGAGCACCTTTTTGAAGAAGGAGATAGATAGCCTGGTTATGGAGGGCTACCTTAACAGAAACAGCATTGTAGCGGTCTCCGATGACCTCATTGTACTTGCTTGGTGAGAGAAGCAGTGCTTGGTGCTGAATTTTTTCCTTGAGGATAGGGGCAATTTGACGGATCTTTTGGTCGGTCAGAGTTTTAGAATCTCCCACACCGAGTTTCCGCAAGAAGTCATGTTGGTCAGGTGTGACAAAGGAAGCCACAACTGCAAGCCCACCAAAGTAGGAACCATTTCCCACCTCATCTGTCCCAATTAAAGGGAAATTTTGTCCCCTGTTTTCCTCTACAACTTGATAGCCAAAGAAACTAGCATATTTCTCAGCCCCTTCACCCTGAAGCAAGACCTTTCCAGAAGTATAGATAGAAACCGTTGCCTGAGGCAGTCTCAAAAAGTAGCGGATATAGGGATTCTTACTAGGAGCCAGACTGGTTTGATAGTGTTCAAGAAAAGCCTGAATCTCCTTTTCATTTGGTGTGAGTGTTATACTTGCCATAGTTTCTATTGTACCACAAAAGCAGTAAAATTTGTAAAAACTGACAAAATTAGCGAATTTTGGTATAATATCGTGAGGTGAATTTTATGGCAAATCTAAATCGATTCAAATTTACATTCGGGAAAAAATCATTAACCTTGACAAGCGAGCATGATAATCTCTTTATGGAGGAAATCGCCAAGGTTGCGACAGAAAAATACCAAGCAATTAAAGAACAAATGCCTAGTGCAGACGATGAAACAATCGCTCTTTTGTTGGCAGTTAACTGTTTGTCAACTCAACTCAGCCGTGAGATTGAATTTGACGATAAGGAGCAAGAGTTAGAAGAACTCCGTCACAAGCTCGTGACCTGTAAGCAAGAGCAGAGCAAGATTGAGGATTCCTTATGATTTCACTCCTTCTTCTTTTGGTCTTGGCTTGGGGATTTTATATCGGCTATCGGAGAGGCCTGCTCTTACAGATTTATTACCTGATTTCAGCCCTGGCATCAGCTTTTGTGGCTGGCCAGTTTTACAAGGGGCTTGGTGAGCAGTTCCATTTATTACTCCCTTATGCAAACCCGCAGGAAGGTCAGGGAACTTTCTTTTTCCCATCGGATCAACTCTTTCAGTTGGATAAGGTCTTTTATGCAGGTATTGGCTACTTGCTTGTATTTGGGATTGTCTATAGCATCGGTCGGTTGCTTGGTCTCTTGTTACACTTACTTCCTAGTAAAAAACTGGGTGGCAAGTTGTTCCAAGTTTCAGCAGGTATCTTGTCCATGTTGGTAACCTTATTTGTCTTGCAAATGGCCTTGACCATACTAGCAACCATTCCCATGGCAGCTGTACAAAATCCTCTTGAAAAGAGTATCGTCGCAAAACACATCATCCAGGGCATACCGGTAACAACCAGTTGGCTCAAACAAATCTGGGTGACAAATTTAATCGGATAAAAAGGGCAGGAATTTTCCTAGCCCTTTGTTTACAGATTGACTAGAATCTATCAGAATGTAAAAAGCTACCACACCTAGACATTCAAAGACAAGGAAATAAAGATGAACAAGAAAATATTAGAAACATTAGAGTTCAATAAGGTCAAGGCCTTGTTTGAGCCTCATTTGTTGACCGAGCAGGGCTTGGAGCAATTGAGACAGCTGGCTCCGACTGCCAAAGCAGATAAAATCAAACAGGCTTTTGCTGAGATGAAGGAAATGCAGGCTCTCTTCGTCGAGCAACCGCATTTTACTATTCTCGCAACCAAGGAAATTGCAGGAGTCTGCAAGCGTTTGGAGATGGGGGCAGACCTCAATATTGAGGAGTTCCTGCTCTTGAAGCGCGTGCTTCTTGCCAGCCGAGAACTGCAAAGTTTTTACGCCAGTCTGGAAAATGTCAGCTTGGAAGAATTAGCCCTCTGGTTTGAAAAATTACACGATTTTCCGCAATTACAAGGAAATCTCCAAGCCTTTAATGATGCAGGTTTCATTGAAAATTTTGCCAGTGAAGAATTGGCGCGCATCCGTAGAAAAATCCATGATAGCGAGAGTCAGGTCCGCGATGTTTTACAGGACCTGCTCAAGCAAAAAGCGCAGATGTTGACAGAAGGAATCATTGCCAGCAGAAATGGCCGTCAGGTTCTACCAGTCAAAAACACCTACCGCAATAAGATTGCAGGTGTCGTTCATGATATTTCTGCTAGTGGAAATACCGTCTATATCGAACCCCGTGAGGTGGTCAAACTGAGCGAAGAAATTGCCAGTTTGCGAGCAGATGAGCGCTATGAAATGCTTCGCATTCTTCAAGAAATCTCGGAACGTGTTCGCCCTCATGCGGCTGAGATTGCTAATGACGCTTGGATTATCGGCCATCTGGACTTGATTCGTGCCAAGGTCCGCTTTATCCAAGAAAGGCAAGCAGTCGTTCCTCAGCTATCAGAAAATCAAGAGATTCAACTGCTCCATGTCTGCCATCCTTTGGTCAAAAATGCCGTCGCAAATGATGTCCATTTTGGTCAAGATTTAACAGCGATTGTTATGACAGGTCCCAATACAGGTGGGAAGACCATCATGCTTAAAACTCTGGGCTTGACGCAGATTATGGCCCAGTCTGGTTTGCCGATTTTAGCAGATAAGGGAAGCCGTGTTGGTATTTTTGAAGAAATCTTTGCCGATATTGGCGATGAGCAGTCTATTGAACAGAGTTTGTCTACCTTCTCTAGCCATATGACCAATATTGTGGATATTCTTGGCAAGGTCAACCAACATTCACTCTTGCTCTTGGATGAGTTGGGGGCTGGTACAGATCCCCAAGAGGGAGCCGCCCTTGCCATGGCTATTCTGGAGGACCTTCGCCTGCGTCAAGTCAAGACTATGGCGACTACCCACTATCCAGAACTCAAGGCCTACGGTATTGAGACAGCCTTTGTGCAAAATGCCAGCATGGAGTTTGATACTGCAACTCTTCGCCCAACCTATCGCTTTATGCAGGGTGTTCCTGGCCGAAGCAATGCCTTCGAAATTGCCAAACGTCTGGGCCTATCTGAAGTTATTGTAGGGGATGCCAGCCAGCAGGTCGATCAGGACAATGATGTCAATCGGATTATTGAGCAACTGGAAGAGCAGACGCTGGAAAGCCGTAAACGCTTGGACAATATCCGTGAGGTGGAGCAAGAAAATCTCAAGATGAATCGTGCTCTCAAAAAACTTTACAACGAGCTCAATCGTGAAAAGGAAACCGAACTTAATAAGGCGCGTGAACAAGCTAGTGAGATTGTAGACATGGCCCTAAGTGAAAGTGACCAGATTCTCAAAAATCTCCACAGTAAGTCCCAGCTCAAGCCCCATGAAATCATTGAAGCCAAGGCCAAGCTGAAAAAATTGGCTCCTGAAAAAGTGGACTTGTCTAAAAACAAGATCCTTCAAAAGGCCAAGAAAAAACGAGCTCCAAAGGTGGGAGATGATATCGTGGTTCTCAGTTATGGACAGCGTGGTACCTTGACCAGTCAACTCAAGGATGGCCGCTGGGAAGCCCAAGTTGGTTTAATCAAGATGACCTTGGACGAAAAAGAATTTGACCTTGTTCAAGCTCAGCAAGAAAAACCAGTCAAGAAGAAACAAGTTAATGTGGTGAAACGAACTTCTGGGCGAGGACCTCAAGCTAGACTGGACCTTCGAGGCAAGCGCTATGAAGAAGCCATGAATGAGCTAGATGCCTTTATCGACCAAGCCTTGCTTAATAATATGGCTCAAGTTGATATCATCCATGGTATCGGAACAGGTGTCATCCGTGAAGGTGTCACCAAATACTTACAAAGAAACAAGCATGTCAAGAGTTTCGGCTATGCCCCACAAAATGCTGGAGGCAGTGGTGCGACCATTGTCACTTTTAAAGGATAAGAAATATTTCGGAATTCATAAAGTAAAAACTGTTGAACTAAGTTTTACTAATAAACACATTGACAAAAGCCAACATTTTTTGTAAAATAAGAATCAATTAAATACCAACACCGAATGAAGTTTAATAGAAGTGGGGAATCGTTTGATTTTCCATGACTGTAAATGGACGGAACTCTGGAGAGACCGTAAAGGCACCGAAGGGGCAAGGCAGGCAACTGCTCAAACTCTCAGGTAAAAGGACAGAGCTAGGATAGACCGCTTTTTAGCATTTATCTAAGCATTCCAGAGTACATGTATCTTGCATGTGCTCTTTCTTTTGGGGTTGAAAAGATAGGAGAAGGAAATGTTAGAATTGCTTAAATCAATTGATGCTTTTGCTTGGGG
>NZ_JBBJZX010000070.1:0-10340 GCF_038148935.1 Streptococcus pseudopneumoniae
TTATTGTGATTCGAATGCGATAATGTCTTTAGTAAATCGAACGTGAAAATGTCCCATTTGGTAGAATAGTCATATGAAAAGGATCCAACTGAATATGAATGAAACGAAAAAATATCTTGTGATAAAAGCTATAGACCAAGGAAAGAAAACAAAGAATCGAGCCTGTGTCGAACTCAATCTTTCTGAAAGACAAATCAATCGTCTGCTACTAGTCTATCAACAGAAAGGAAAAGAAGCCTTCAGACACGGAAACAGAGAATTGGAAGATTTTTTATTTGTGTCTTAAATCAGATTTTACGTGACATTTTCTGCTCTTCACATGTCATTGTTGATTAACAAAAAACAACATTGAAAATAGGTGTATAAAAATCATCTCTAACTACTACTCAGGAGATGCCTGTTAAGTCTAAGTACCACAGCTCATCTATCGGTTTTCTCACTATAATATCCGAGTCTAAATACAGTACACGAACCTCACTTACATACTTAGGAATAAAATACCTAAAGAAGGTAGCGTAAGAAAGTCCCTCAAAGGGCAAACGATAATCTTTCAGAATACTACTGTCAATCGGAAGATCATCATTAAAAATATAAAACTTCCGATTATCATAATGAATACACAGGGATTTTATTGTTGTTTCAACTTTATTCATACTGAGCATTACTTGCTCCTAAGACAATCGCTTTTTTCTCTTCTTTCACTCTTTATCTCATTTCTTTTTATTCCCATCATATGTTTCTACGTAAGCATTATTTTCGCCCATTCGTTCGTAAAACCATACCAGTGGAGATTTTAGATGAAGTCCCATTACGGTTTACAATTTTTACATTACGACACGAAGTTTGGCAAATCGATTTCATTTGCCAAACGTAGTTAGTAAGCCAGTTAGCTAGGCTACCTACTTTCTGCTACAACGGAAAAATCCACGAATCAATATCATTCGCGGACTTTTACTAGTGAAGCGTTTAGGTAAGCCGATTGTTATACTACGACACGGAGTTTGGCAAATAGAATCGATTTGCCAAACGTAGTTAGTGAGGCAGTTAGCTAGTTCGCCAAATAGCGACTAGCGTCCAACAATTAGGAACTTGAGTTCCAATTGTTGGTACTGAGTCACATTTTTTCTTCCAACTCTACATCTGGATACTTGTCCGCAAACCAACGGAGAGCAAAGTCATTTTCAAAGAGAAAGACTGGTTGGTCGAAACGGTCTTTAGCCAAGATATTGCGGCTTGATGACATGCGTTCATCCAAGTCCTCAGGCTTGATCCAGCGAACGGTCTTTTTACCCATTGGGCTCATGACCACTTCAGCATTATACTCGCCTTCCATACGGTGCTTAAAGACTTCAAACTGGAGCTGACCAACAGCTCCCAGCATGTACTCGCCTGTTTGGTAATTCTTGTAAAGCTGAATGGCTCCTTCTTGTACCAATTGCTCAATCCCCTTGTGGAAGGATTTTTGTTTCATAACGTTTTTAGCAGATACTTTCATGAAAATTTCAGGTGTAAAGGTTGGTAGGGGTTCAAATTCAAACTTGTTTTTTCCAACTGTCAAAGTATCCCCAACCTGATAAGTACCTGTATCGTAAACCCCGATAATATCTCCTGCCACGGCATTGGTTACATTCTCACGACTTTCCGCCATAAACTGAGTGACATTCGAAAGTTTAGCCCCCTTACCAGTACGAGGCAGGTTGACACTCATGCCACGCTCAAATTCACCTGATACGATACGGACAAAGGCAATACGGTCACGGTGACGAGGGTCCATGTTGGCTTGGATTTTAAAGACAAATCCTGAGAAATCCTTATCATGAGGATCCACAATTTCGCCATCTGTTTTCTTGTGTCCATGTGGTTCTGGAGCAAACTTAAGGAAGGTTTCAAGGAAGGTCTGCACACCAAAGTTTGTCAAAGCTGAACCGAAGAAGACTGGCGTCAATTCTCCAGCCAGAATAGCTTCCTCTGAAAACTCATTCCCAGCTTCATTTAAAAGTTCAATGTCATCTTTGACTTGCTCATAGAAAGGATTGCTACCAAAAAGCTTGTCCCCATCTTCTAGACTAGCAAAACGCTCATCCCCTTTATAGAGCTCCAAGCGTTGGTTATAGAGGTCATACAATCCTTCAAAGGCTTTTCCCATCCCGATTGGCCAGTTCATCGGATAGCTAGCAATACCCAAGACTTCTTCCAACTCTTGCAAGAGGTCTAGTGGCTCACGACCATCACGGTCCAGCTTATTCATAAAGGTAAAGACTGGAATGCCACGATGTTTCACAACCTCAAACAATTTCTTAGTTTGAGCCTCGATCCCCTTGGCAGAATCCACGACCATGACCGCAGCATCCACCGCCATCAAGGTCCGATAGGTATCTTCTGAGAAGTCCTCGTGCCCTGGTGTGTCGAGGATATTGACGCGCTTGCCATCGTAGTCAAACTGCATCACAGATGAAGTAACCGAAATCCCACGTTGCTTCTCGATATCCATCCAGTCAGACTTGGCAAAAGTCCCTGTTTTCTTTCCTTTTACCGTACCAGCCTCACGAATCTCGCCCCCAAAGTAGAGCAACTGCTCAGTAATAGTAGTTTTCCCCGCATCCGGGTGGGAGATGATAGCAAAGGTACGACGTTTCTTAATTTCTTCTTGAATATTCATAAGTTCTCTTTCTTTGATTCTCTATTTTTCTTGTTTCAATAGCTAAGAATGATTTCTACATTGGATTTTACCATTCCTTTCAACACTCCATTATATCGGATTTTAGCATTTTTTTCAATTTCTATTTCTTTTCACTTATCCCTCCCTTATTTATAGGAAAATATGGTAAAATAGAACAGACTAAAAATCATCATTTCACGAAAGGATGCAAGATGAAAATTACGCAAGAAGAGGTAACACACGTTGCCAATCTTTCAAAATTAAGATTCTCTGAAGAAGAAACTGCTGCCTTTGCGACTACCTTGTCCAAGATTGTTGACATGGTTGAGTTGCTGGGCGAAGTCGACACTACTGGTGTTGCACCTACTACAACTATGGCTGACCGTAAGACCGTACTCCGCCCTGATATGGCCGAAGAAGGAACAGACCGTGATCGCTTGTTTAAAAACGTACCTGAAAAAGACAACTACTATATCAAGGTGCCAGCTATCCTAGACGATGGAGGAGATGCCTAATGACTTTCAACAATAAAACCATTGAAGACTTGCACAATCTCCTTGTCTCTAAGGAAATTTCAGCAACAGAATTGACCCAAGCTACGCTTGAAGATATCAAGTCTCGAGAGACAGCTATCAACGCTTTTGTTACCATCGCTGAAGAGCAGGCTCTTGCTCAAGCCAAAGCCATTGATGAAGCTGGAATTGATGCTGATAATGTCCTTTCAGGAATTCCACTTGCAGTTAAAGATAATATCTCTACAAATGGTATTCTCACAACTGCTGCCTCAAAAATGCTCTACAACTACGAGCCTATCTTTGATGCGACAGCCGTTTCCAATGCAAAATCTAAAGGTATGATTGTCGTTGGGAAAACCAACATGGACGAATTTGCCATGGGTGGTTCAGGTGAAACTTCACACTATGGTGCGACTAAAAACGCTTGGGACCAAAACAAGGTTCCTGGTGGTTCATCAAGTGGTTCTGCCGCAGCTGTAGCCTCAGGACAAGTTCGCTTGTCACTTGGTTCTGATACGGGTGGTTCTATCCGCCAACCTGCTGCCTTCAACGGGATCGTTGGTCTCAAACCAACCTACGGAACAGTTTCTCGTTTCGGTCTCATTGCCTTTGGTAGCTCACTAGACCAAATTGGACCTTTTGCTCCTACTGTTAAGGAAAATGCCCTCTTGCTCAACGCTATTGCCAGCGAAGATGCTAAAGACTCTACTTCTGCTCCTGTCCGCATTGCCGACTTTACTTCAAAAATCGACCAAGACATCAAGGGTATGAAAATCGCTTTGCCTAAGGAATACCTCGGTGAAGGAATTGACCCAGAGGTTAAGGAAACCATTCTGAATGCTGCCAAACACTTTGAAAAACTGGGTGCCATCGTTGAAGAAGTCAGCCTTCCTCACTCTAAATACGGGGTTGCCGTATACTACATCATCGCTTCATCTGAAGCTTCATCAAACTTGCAACGCTTTGATGGTATCCGTTACGGCTACCGCGCAGAAGATGCGACTAATCTTGATGAAATCTATGTAAACAGCCGTAGCCAAGGTTTTGGTGAAGAAGTGAAGCGCCGTATTATGCTAGGTACTTTCAGTCTTTCATCAGGTTACTACGATGCCTACTATAAAAAGGCTGGTCAGGTTCGTACCCTTATCATTCAAGATTTCGAAAAAGTCTTCGCGGATTACGACTTGATTTTGGGTCCAACTGCTCCAAGTGTTGCTTATGACTTGGACTCACTCAACCATGACCCAGTTGCCATGTACTTGGCTGACCTCTTGACTATACCTGTAAACTTGGCAGGTCTCCCAGGAATTTCGATTCCAGCTGGATTCTCTCAAGGACTACCTGTCGGTCTGCAATTGATTGGTCCTAAGTATTCTGAAGAAACCATTTACCAAGCTGCTGCTGCCTTTGAAGCAACAACAGATTACCACAAACAACAACCCGTGATTTTTGGAGGTGACAACTAATGAACTTTGAAACAGTCATTGGACTTGAAGTCCACGTAGAGCTCAACACCAATTCAAAAATCTTCTCACCTACTTCTGCCCACTTTGGAAATGACCAAAATGCCAACACCAACGTGATTGACTGGTCTTTCCCAGGAGTACTTCCGGTTCTCAACAAAGGTGTTGTCGATGCCGGTATCAAGGCTGCTCTTGCCCTCAACATGGACATCCACAAAAAGATGCACTTTGACCGCAAGAACTACTTCTACCCTGATAATCCCAAAGCCTACCAAATTTCTCAGTTTGATGAGCCAATCGGTTATAATGGTTGGATTGAAGTCGAGCTAGAAGACGGTACGACTAAGAAAATCGGTATCGAACGTGCCCACCTAGAAGAAGACGCTGGTAAAAACACCCACGGTACAGATGGCTACTCTTATGTTGACCTCAACCGCCAAGGGGTGCCATTGATTGAGATTGTATCTGAAGCAGACATGCGTTCTCCTGAAGAAGCCTATGCTTACCTAACAGCCCTCAAGGAAGTTATCCAGTACGCTGGCATTTCTGACGTTAAGATGGAAGAAGGTTCTATGCGTGTGGATGCCAATATCTCTCTTCGTCCGTATGGTCAAGAGAAATTCGGTACCAAGACAGAGTTGAAGAACCTCAACTCTTTCTCAAACGTTCGCAAGGGTCTTGAATACGAAGTGCAACGTCAAGCCGAAATCCTACGCTCAGGTGGTCAAATTCGTCAAGAAACACGCCGTTACGATGAAGCTAACAAGGCAACCATCCTCATGCGTGTCAAGGAAGGGGCTGCAGATTACCGCTACTTCCCAGAGCCAGACCTACCCCTCTTTGAAATCTCAGACGAGTGGATTGAGGAAATGCGGACAGAGTTGCCAGAGTTTCCAAAAGAACGCCGTGCGCGTTATGTATCTGACCTTGGCTTGTCAGACTACGATGCTAGTCAGTTGACTGCAAATAAAGTCACTTCTGACTTCTTTGAAAAAGCTGTTGCCCTTGGCGGTGACGCTAAACAAGTCTCTAACTGGCTCCAAGGAGAAGTTGCTCAGTTCTTGAATGCCGAAGGCAAAACACTTGAACAAATAAAATTGACACCAGAAAACTTGGTAGAAATGATTGCCATCATCGAAGACGGCACTATATCTTCTAAGATTGCCAAGAAAGTCTTTGTCCACCTGGCTAAAAATGGCGGTGGCGCGCGTGAATACGTTGAAAAAGCAGGTATGGTCCAAATCTCAGATCCAGCTGTCTTGATTCCAATCATCCACCAAGTCTTTGTGGATAACGAAGCTGCTGTTGCCGACTTCAAGTCAGGCAAACGCAACGCAGACAAGGCCTTCACAGGATTCCTTATGAAAGCAACCAAAGGCCAAGCCAACCCACAAGTCGCCCTTAAACTCCTTGCCCAAGAATTGGCGAAGTTGAAAGAAGATTAAAATGTAAAAACCAGCCCTGAGGTTGGTTTTTTCTCCCCTACCATCTCCCAATAACTATTTTGGCTTTATTTCCAGAAGATTTTATGGTAAAATGAAGAGTAATAATATTTATTAAAGAGGTAAAAACATGATTGAAGCAAGCAAATTGAAAGCTGGTATGACATTTGAAACTGCAGACGGAAAATTGATCCGCGTTTTGGAAGCTAGCCACCACAAACCAGGTAAAGGGAATACAATCATGCGTATGAAATTGCGTGATGTCCGTACTGGTTCTACTTTTGATACAAGCTACCGTCCAGAAGAAAAATTCGAACAAGCTATTATCGAGACTGTTCCAGCTCAATACTTGTACAAAATGGATGAAACTGCCTACTTCATGAACACTGAAACTTACGACCAATACGAAATCCCAGTCGTAAACGTTGAAAATGAATTGCTTTACATCCTTGAAAACTCTGATGTGAAAATCCAATTCTACGGAACTGAAGTAATCGGTGTCACTGTACCAACTACTGTTGAATTGACAGTTGCTGAAACACAACCATCTATCAAAGGTGCTACTGTTACAGGTTCTGGTAAACCAGCGACTATGGAAACTGGACTTGTTGTCAACGTTCCTGACTTCATCGAAGCTGGACAAAAATTGATCATCAACACTGCAGAAGGAACTTACGTTTCTCGTGCCTAATCTCTAGAAAGAGGTCATTCTATGGGAATTGAAGAACAATTTGGCGAAATCGTTATCGCTCCACGTGTACTTGAAAAAATCATTGCCATCGCAACTGCTAAAGTTGATGGTGTCCACTCATTTTCAAATAAATCCGTATCTGACACCCTATCAAAACTCTCTCTTGGTCGTGGAGTCTACTTAAAAGAAAGCAACGAAGAGCTAACTGCTGACATCTATCTCTACCTTGAGTACGGTGTGAAAGTACCTAAAGTTGCTATGGCTATCCAAAAAGCTGTTAAGGACGCTGTTCGTAATATGGCTGATGTGGAACTTTCTGTTGTCAATATTCACGTTGCTGGAATCGTTCCGGATAAAACTCCGAAACCAGAGTTGAAAGATCTGTTTGACGAGGATTTCCTCAATGACTAGTCCACTATTAGAATCCAGACGTGAACTTCGTAAATGCGCTTTTCAAGCTCTCATGAGCCTTGAATTCGGCACAGATATAGAAACAGCTTGTCGCTTTGCCTACACGCATGACCGTGAAGATGCAGATGTGCAAATCCCTGCCTTTCTTCTAAACTTGGTTTCTGGTATCCAAGCGCAAAAAGACAAGTTGGATAAACAAATCAACCAGCACCTCAAGTCAGGCTGGACAGTTGAACGCTTGACCTTGGTCGAAAAAAACTTACTACGCTTAGGAATCTTTGAAATCACATCATTTGATACACCTCAGCTGGTAGCAGTTAATGAAGCTATTGAACTTGCTAAGAATTTTTCAGATCAAAAATCAGCCCGCTTTATCAACGGACTGCTTAGTCAATTTGTAACTGAAGAAAATGAATAATCAAAAAGGTGTTTGGTCTTCCAGGCACCTTTTGACTTTCCCCTCTGCACAGAGTAATACTCTTCGAAAATCTCTTCAAACCGCGTCAACGTCGGCTTGTCGTATATGTGTTACTGACTTCGTCAGTTCTATCTGCAACCTCAAAACAGTGTTTTGAGCAGCCTGCAGCTAGCTTCCTAGTTTGCTCTTTGATTTTCATTGAGTATGAACTTGCTTGTGACTAGTCTAGGGAACTTTCCTAAAACTTTTGTTAAAGATAACTCAACTGAAACTGAACTTAAGAAAACTTTCAGAAAAAGTTTAGATTTTTTTCAGACTTCCCCTGTAAACTAAGCTCAAGCTAAATGAAGGCGAGGAAAAAAGTATGAAATCAAAAAAATGGACTCTAATCTTAACCAGTTTAACAGCTTTGACCTTGCTGACAGCTTGTGGGCAGTCAACGACCAAGTCAAGTACAACTGCAGCGGCAGATACCACTGCCATCACAACTTCAGCTAAAAACAGTCAATCTTCTTACTTTACAGAAAAGGACTACGACACTTCTTATGATGAAAATACAGCCTCTAAGATTGAATTGTCAGGCTCATCTGCAAGTGTCTCTGGAGACGGTGTGACAGTTTCTGGCTCAACAGTGACTATCTCAAAAGCAGGTACCTATGTCATTTCTGGTCAGTCTGACGGAGTGCAAATTAAAATTGCAGCTGATAAGTCTGATGATGTGAAACTTGTTCTAAAAGGTGCAAGTATGACCAATACAGATGCGGCTATTTCAGCGACATCAGCCGATCATGTCTACCTCACTTTAGCAGAAGGGACGACAAACAGTCTCTCTGACTCAAGCTCTAACAGTGATGAAAAGGCAAATGCCGCTCTCTTTTCTAAGATTGATTTGACCATCAATGGTTCAGGAACTCTCAATGTAGATGGCAAGAAAAGCAATGCTATCAAGGCTAACGACACCCTTCACATCACGGGTGGAACCATTAACATCACATCGGTAGGCGATGCTTTTAATGTCAATGATGAACTTAACATCACTGGTGCGACCATGACAATCGATGCCAAGGAAGATGGTGTCAAAGTTGACAATGATGACGATATGACTGTCGGAAATATGTATTTGGCGAACAATACCATAACAGTCACAGCAGGCGATGACGGCATTCACGCTTCTGGCAACCTAGTGATTGATAGTGGTACTTACACAGTCAAGAATGCGACTGAAGGAATTGAAGGGAAAGCCATTACGATCAATGGTGGTGATATCAATGTCTACTCGACAGATGATGGAGTCAATGCAGCCAATAAAAATGCCCAGCAAAGTGACATTTACTTTACCATGACAGGTGGAAATCTAACTGTCGAAGTCGGTCAAGGGGACACAGATCCGATTGACTCAAACGGGAATATCACAGTCACAGGCGGAACCATTAAATTGATAGGACAATCAGGCTTTGACTTTGATGGAACAGCAACCTATACAGGTGGGGATATTTACATCAACGGCGAAAAACAAACTGATATTGTCAATTCTATGCCTGGAGGCGGCGGTCCGAATGGAGGTCCTCAAGGCGGCGGTCCAGCCCCTGGCGGACGAGGATAAACAAAAACGAGGCTGGGCAAGAAGTCTTTGAAATCAGAAAACCGCATAGTATCAGGTCTTGAGAAACCTTGGTACTATGTGTTTTATTGTGGGGAGATTTACTTCATTTTCTCCTGAAGTCGACTTTTTGCCCAACATCGTTTTGTCCTGCTATTTGAGTTGTTCTACTTGACTACAAGTAAAAAAGGAGTATAATGTTGTAATAAATAAAGTTACAATAAAAAACAAAGGAGAAATAGATGACCTACGCATACAATAGTAAGATTTATTTGGCAGAGGCTGTTTTAAATGTTAAGGATTTGGCAAGTCAGACTGCCTTTTATCATCAGATTCTAGGTTTGAAAATCCTTTCTCAGACAGAATCTGAAAGTATTTTAGGAGCTGGTGGAAAGGCTTTGGTTCATTTACTGAAAACAGACAGACTAGAGGAGGTGCAAGATCACTATGGTCTCTATCACCTAGCTATCCTTTTACCAAGTCGTGAGGATTTGGCAAATCTGTTTAAGCATATAGCAGAGCTGCAAATTCAGCTAGTCGGTGGGGCAGATCATGGCTACAGTGAAGCAATCTATCTGGAAGATTTAGAAGGGAATGGGATTGAAATTTATTGGGATAAGCCTGTAGAGGAATGGGATGTTCGTGAGGATGGGCGCATTGTCGGAGTGACCGAAGTCTTATCTGCTCAAGAAATATATGAGATAGGACGTAAAGTAGAACCTTTTGAGATAGCCTCTACTACGCGCATGGGGCATATCCATCTTTCTGTCAAGGATAGTCAAGTAGCAAGCCAGTTTTATCAAAAGGTTTTAGGACTAGAGGATAAATTTAGTCTACCTAGTGCTAGTTGGATTGCATCTGGGGATTATCATCATCATTTAGCAGTCAACGAGTGGGGAGGAAAAAGGCTACTCAGAAATGAACAAGGATTACCCGGCTTAGCCTACTATGTCATTGAAGTCGCAAGCAAAGAAGAACTTCTAGCAATTGCCGAAAGAGGACAGGAAGTTGAGGCGCCTATCAAGTGGCTGACATCAACTCAGTTGGAAGTGACAGACCCAGACGGAATTGTGACCCGTATTCGCTTAGCTAGATAGGATGTGATAAAGACCAGCATCTCATACTCAATGAAAATCAAAGA
>NZ_JBBJZX010000071.1:0-10245 GCF_038148935.1 Streptococcus pseudopneumoniae
CCTACGGTAAGGCGACGCTGACGTGGTTTGAAGAGATTTTCGAAGAGTATTAGGAGAAAAAGAATGAAAGAAATAACCTTTGACGCATTTTACCAGCTTTATCAAAACGACCAACTTTCTCTAGTGGACGTGAGAGAAGTGGATGAGTTTGAAGCTCTTCATTTAGAAGGCGCCCACAACCTGCCACTGAGTCAATTGGCTGATACTTATGATCAATTGGACAAGGATCAGTTACATTATGTTATTTGTAAATCTGGAATGAGATCGGCGCGTGCTTGTCAATTTCTAGCTGAACAGGGTTATGAAGTTATCAATGTTCAGGGCGGCATGTTAGCCTTTGAAGAACTGTAAACATTAGAATTTCTCCTACTTGGTGTGGACTGGGTAGGGAATTTTATTTTTAGACAATTCTCATTTTTAAGAATCTTGAAAACATTCAATAGTTACTTCGTGATACTTTTTTCATACTCCTAATCATGGTATACTAAGTCAGTATTTTATAAATATGAAGGAGATTTTCATGGCTAAAAAAGGTGCCCTAACAGGTTTGCTCCTGTTTGGAATATTTTTTGGTGCGGGGAACTTGATTTTTCCGCCTTCTCTAGGTGCTCTATCTGGAGAACATTTTCTTCCTGCCATCGCAGGTTTTGTCTTTTCAGGCGTCGGTATCGCCGTCTTGACTCTTATTATTGGAACTCTAAATCCTAAAGGGTATATCTATGAGATTTCAACAAAGATAGCGCCTTGGTTTGCGACTCTTTACCTCTCAGTTCTTTACTTGTCAATCGGTCCATTCTTTGCTATCCCACGTACAGCTACAACAGCTTACGAAGTAGGGATTAGCCCCCTTTTGTCGGATGCAAATAAAGGTCTTGGTTTGATTGTCTTTACGGTTCTTTACTTTGCAGCAGCTTATCTAATTTCGCTTAATCCATCAAAAATCTTAGACCGTATCGGCCGTATTTTAACACCAGTCTTTGCGATTTTGATTGTTATCTTGGTTGTTCTAGGAGCTATCAAATACGGTGGAACAAGTCCTCAAGCTGCTTCAGCTGCTTATCAAGCTTCTGCCTTTGGTACAGGTTTCCTAGAAGGTTACAATACCTTGGATGCCCTTGCCTCAGTTGCCTTCAGTGTAATCGCAGTTCAAACCTTGAAACAACTTGGATTTTCAAGTAAGAAAGAATACATTTCGACTATTTGGGTGGTTGGTATCGTTGTTGCCCTTGCCTTCAGCGCTCTTTATATCGGTTTAGGTTTCCTTGGAAATCATTTCCCGGTACCAGCTGAGGCGATGAAGGGTGGAACACCAGGTGTTTACATCTTGTCACAAGCCACTCAAGAAATCTTTGGCTCAACAGCTCAACTCTTCCTTGCAGCTATGGTTACTGTAACCTGCTTCACAACGACTGTTGGTTTGATTGTGTCTACAGCTGAGTTCTTTAATGAACGCTTCCCACAAATCAGCTACAAGGTTTATGCGACCGCCTTTACCTTGATTGGATTTGCGATTGCTAATTTGGGCCTTGATGCGATTATCAAGTACTCCATTCCAGTATTGGTTATCTTGTACCCAATCACCATTGCCATCGTTATGATTGTCATTGTCAACAAATTTGTTGCTCTTTCAAAACCAGGTATGCAGTTGACAATTGCTGTGGTTACAGCTATTGCCATTGCAAGCGTACTAGGAAGCTCATTTAAAGTTGAGTTTCTTGCAAATCTTGTCAAGGCTCTTCCTTTTGCTAAGGCATCACTCCCATGGTTGGTACCAGCCATTGTCGGAATCTTGCTCTCATTGGTTCTACCAAACAAGCAAGAAAGTGATGTTTTTGAAATGGAATAATCACTAATACTCTTAGAAAATCTCTTCAAACCGCGTCAACGTCGCCTTGTCGTATGTGTAGGATACTGACTACGTCAGTTCCATCTACAACCTCAAAACAGTGTTTTGAGCAACCTGCGGCTAGTTTCCTAGTTTGCTCTTTGATTTTCATTGAGTATAAAATCACTTTTGTAGCCAAGTCTACAGGAGTGATTTTCTTTTTTTATCCGATGATAAATGTGTTATAATAGGTAGCAAAAGAGGTGAAGAAATGAATCAAACAGTAGAATATATCAAAGAACTAACAGCTATTGCATCGCCAACGGGTTTTACTCGTGAGATTGCGGACTATTTAGTCAAGACTCTGGAAGGTTTCGGTTACCAGCCGGTTCGCACAGCAAAGGGCGGTGTCAATGTGACCATTAAAGGTCAAAATGATGAGCAACAACGTTATGTGACTGCTCATGTAGATACGCTTGGTGCTATTGTCCGTGCTGTCAAACCAGATGGCCGTCTCAAAATGGACCGAATCGGTGGTTTTCCTTGGAACATGATTGAAGGTGAAAACTGTACCGTTCATGTAGCTAGCACAGGTGAAAAAGTATCAGGAACCATCCTCATCCACCAAACTTCTTGCCATGTCTACAAGGATGCAGGAACTGCAGAACGCACGCAGGACAATATGGAAGTGCGTTTGGATGCCAAAGTGACCACTGAAAAAGAAACTCGTGCTCTTGGGATTGAGGTCGGTGATTTTATCAGTTTTGACCCACGAACTGTCGTGACAGAGACAGGTTTTATCAAGTCTCGTCATTTGGATGACAAGGTCAGCGCAGCGATTTTGCTTAACCTACTTCGTATTTATAAGGAAGAGAAGATTGAATTGCCAGTAACAACCCATTTTGCTTTTTCAGTCTTTGAAGAAGTGGGGCACGGTGCTAACTCTAATATTCCTGCTCAGGTAGTCGAATATCTAGCTGTGGATATGGGAGCTATGGGGGATGACCAGCAAACAGATGAGTACACAGTGTCCATCTGTGTCAAGGATGCATCAGGTCCTTATCACTATGATTTCCGCCAACACTTGGTTGGATTGGCGAAAGAGCAAGATATTCCATTTAAGTTGGATATCTATCCATTTTATGGTTCGGACGCTTCAGCGGCCATGTCCGCAGGGGCAGAGGTCAAACACGCCCTTCTCGGTGCTGGTATCGAGTCTAGTCATTCTTATGAACGTACCCATATTGACTCGGTGGTCGCAACGGAGCGTATGGTTAATGCTTATCTTAAGAGCGCGTTGGTGGACTAATATGTGCCTGATTTGCCAGAGAATTGACCTCATCAAGAAGGGAGAAAATCCCTATTTTGTCAAAGAGTTGGAAACAGGCTATCTTGTGATTGGAGATCACCAGTATTTTGCAGGCTATAGTCTCTTTCTAGCCAAGAAACATGTCACCGAATTGCATCATTTAGAAAAGGAAACTAGAATACGTTTTCTAGAAGAAATGAGTTTAGTCCAAGAGGCGGTTACTAAGACCTTTGCTGCCGAGAAAATGAATATCGAACTGCTAGGAAATGGCGATGCCCATCTTCATTGGCATCTGTTTCCTAGACGAAGAGGTGATATGAAGGATCATGGTCTCAATGGACGTGGACCAGTCTGGTGGGTCCCCTTTGAAGAAATGACAGCAGAAACTTGCCAAGCAAAACCGGAAGAGATTAAAAGATTAGTCGAATGTTTATCGTCAGAACTAGATAAACTATTAGAAATAAAGGAGTAGAAATGAAAAAAAGATACCTTGTCTTGACAGCCTTGCTAGCCTTGAGTCTAGCAGCTTGTTCACAAGAAAAAGCAAAAAATGAAGATGGCACAGCTAAGACAGAACAGACAGCCAAAGCTGATGGAACAGTCGGCAGTAAGTCTCAAGGAACTGCCCAGAAAAAAGCAGAAGTGGTCAATAAAGGAGACTACTACAGCATCCAAGGAAAATACGATGAAATCATCGTAGCCAATAAACACTATCCATTGTCAAAGGACTATAACCCCGGGGAAAATCCAACAGCCAAGGCTGAGTTGGTCAAGCTCATCAAAGCGATGCAAGAAGCAGGTTTCCCAATCAGTGATCATTACAGTGGCTTTAGAAGTTATGAAACTCAGACCAAGCTCTATCAAGATTATGTCAACCAAGATGGGAAGGCAGCGGCTGACCGATACTCTGCCCGACCTGGCTACAGCGAACACCAAACAGGCTTGGCTTTTGATGTGATTGGGACTGATGGTGATTTGGTGACAGAAGAGAAGGCAGCTCAATGGCTTTTAGACCATGCTGCTGATTATGGTTTTGTTGTCCGTTATCTCAAAGGCAAGGAAAAGGAAACAGGCTATATGGCTGAGGAATGGCACCTGCGTTATGTCGGAAAAGAAGCTAAAGAAATTGCTGAGAGTGGTCTTAGTTTGGAAGAATACTACGGCTTTGAAGGCGGAGATTATGTCGATTAAAAAATAAACTTTTCTCTTGCAATTTCAGATAAATAGTGTATAATAGATGAGTATGTGTAAAGCATACTTGTGGGAGGTAAAAATCTCTAATTACCGCCAAAACCACAAAGGAGGATTTAAAAATGGCTAAAAAAGTCGAAAAACTTGTAAAATTGCAAATCCCTGCTGGTAAAGCTACACCAGCTCCACCGGTTGGACCTGCTCTTGGTCAAGCTGGTATCAACATCATGGGATTCACAAAAGAGTTCAACGCTCGTACAGCTGACCAAGCTGGTATGATCATTCCAGTTGTTATCTCAGTTTACGAAGATAAATCATTTACTTTCATCACTAAAACACCACCAGCTGCTGTTCTTTTGAAAAAAGCTGCAGGTGTTGAAAAAGGATCAGGTACACCTAACAAAACTAAAGTTGCTACAGTTACTCGTGCACAAGTACAAGAAATTGCAGAAACTAAGATGCCAGATTTGAACGCAGCAAACGTAGAGTCTGCAATGCGTATGATCGAAGGTACTGCTCGTTCTATGGGATTCACTGTTGTTGACTAATCAATAACACAGTAGAAAATCTCACAGCAGTCTATTAGTTGCTTTTCATACTAGGTAAGTGACTGATGCTTGTATTTGGGTACAGCAAGGGAGCTTAACGAAGTAGGAAAGGAAAAATAATAGACTGAAAACCCGCAAGACTTCATCATTTCGAGAAGTGACGTGGGAGATGAAAATCGATTGAACCACTTACAAGGAGAATAGAAAATGGCTAAAAAAAGCAAACAACTTCGTGCTGCTCTTGAGAAAATCGACAGCACAAAAGCATACAGCGTAGAAGAAGCTGTAGCACTTGCAAAAGAAACTAACTTTGCAAAATTTGACGCAACTGTAGAAGTTGCTTACAACTTGAACATCGACGTTAAAAAAGCTGACCAACAAATCCGTGGAGCAATGGTATTGCCAAACGGTACTGGTAAAACTTCACGCGTTCTTGTTTTTGCACGTGGTGCAAAAGCTGAAGAAGCAAAAGCTGCTGGTGCAGACTTTGTTGGTGAAGATGACCTTGTTGCTAAAATCAACGACGGTTGGTTGGACTTCGACGTAGTTATCGCTACACCTGATATGATGGCTCTTGTTGGACGTCTTGGACGTGTCCTTGGACCACGTAACTTGATGCCAAACCCTAAAACTGGTACTGTAACAATGGATGTTGCTAAAGCAGTTGAAGAGTCTAAAGGCGGTAAAATCACTTACCGTGCTGACCGTGCAGGTAACGTTCAAGCAATCATCGGTAAAGTATCATTTGAAGCTGAAAAATTGGTTGAAAACTTCAAAGCTTTCAACGAAACAATCCAAAAAGCAAAACCAGCTACAGCTAAAGGAACTTACGTAACAAACTTGACGATCACAACTACTCAAGGTGTTGGTATCAAAGTTGACGTAAACTCACTTTAATCAGTAGTTAATGTAATGTAAAAAAGTTGAAGACGCCGTGTCTCAACTTTTTTTGATTTCGAAACATCTTCTTGTAAGGTAAATTTAAGTTACTGCTGTTATTCTTAGGGGCACGTGTTTCAATACAATACTCTTTGAGGGTATTTAATACTCAATGAAAATCAAAGAGCAAACTAGGAAACTAGCCGCAAGCTGCTCAAAGTACAGCTTTGAGGTTGCAGATAAAACTGACGAAGTCGGCTCAAGATACGGTTTTGAGGTTACAGATGAAACTGACGAAGTCAGATCAAAACACAGCTTTGAGGTTGTAGATAAAATTGACGAAGTCAGTAACCCTACATACGGTAAGGCGATGCTGACCTAGTTTGAAGAGATTTTCGAAGAGTATAAATTGGTTTTATACTAAAGCATTGATCATCGTTAATGAAAAATAGAAAGATTTCTAATAAAATTAAAAAACACTCATTCAAACTCAATAATTATCAGTTATAATACTTGAATGCTATAAATTTAAATGTTATAATCAGTTAAAGTGTTTACAATCATATAGCAATCTTTTTTAAGATGTTCTTCTCTTAATATTACTAAAAAATTTAAGGGGGGGGCTTTTTATTTGCCCTAATGCTTTAAATCAACACGAATAAAATAAATCAAGGAGGTTGAATCTCATGAAGAGAGGTCAACAAGATTTTAGAACTGAAAGATACCTTCGGTATGGTATTCGTAAGTATAGTTTTGGAGCAGCATCAGTGGCGATTGCAGCTGGTTTGATGTTTCTTGGAGCTGGTGCGGTATCAGCAACAGAAGTAGAAGGAGTTAATGAAACATCTTCAACAACGACTCCAACACCGACCATAGGCGATGAGGGGGCTAATCAAGATGCTAACTCATCTAAACCCACTACTTATGACGCAGCACCAGTCCTAACTAGGGACGCTAGTGAAGGTACTGCCTCATCCCAAGCTAGCGATGAGAATACCGAAGCAGGGGCAACTGAATCCTCTACAGAAACAGTTGCAGATAAGTCTGAACTACAATCGAAAATTTTGACCTTACGTGCTGCAATCCAGTCGGCTACTAAGGGGACAGACAGTCTAGCTCTTGACTTTGCTAATCAAACATTGACAAGTGCGCAAGCAGTTTTAGAAGCTAAGCCAAGTCAATCAGAGGTTGCTCAGCAAGTCCAAGCCCTAACAAATGCTATTACTGTAATCGCAGAGGCGTCTAGTCAAGCGCAAGCTAATCAAGTCAATGCAGTAGAAACAAAGCAATCATCTGAACAAGTAGAGTTAGAAAAACGAGTGTCAGAGGCGGATGTAACCAATCGTTTAGCAAATAGTTTTTTGGAAAAAGAAGCAAATGATTCAAGCCTTTCTGAAGATGTCAAGAGTGCTATTAGAGCTGTCATAGCCAGCAATGCGGCTAAAATTACAGAAGCAAGAGCCACTTTAGCAAGTGGTGATGCGAGCGCTCAAGCCCTTAACCAATCGATGGCAGAATTACAGTCCTCTATTGAAGCTGTCTATGTTACTCTCCGTAAAGCAGGCAAAGAAGAGTTTTCAGTTTCCCTGGACGATACAGCTCCTGCCGGTGGTGTCATTGTACAACCAAATGCCAAAGATTATATATCCATTCCGCAGGGTGATGGCACTTATAAGACAGTTTCAACAGCTACAACAGAAGCCTCTGCAACAGGTAAGGATATCTATACCTTTGGTGCAACTGCCGCTACAAACGGAGATGTCTCAACGGATAGAATCAGTGGAGATATTACGACTCTGGAAGCAGTCGTGTACTCTCACCAACGGACAGGTACCGATACGAATCCTGGTAACTCAGGTTCCGGAAATAATAATAAAGGTCGAGTGGATTTTCCTCTAAGCAAGGAACAAGCAGAAGCCTTGGCTGCAGAAGCTCCCCTCTGGAAAGGAAAACTCCGTGCAGATGGGTCAAGAATTTCAACGTATAATAATGTAGTTTTTGGTGCAGGAGGAGGATATGAATACCTTGCAACCCACATCTATCACTATGTCTATGAGCAAGGTACTGACCGTGTCTATATCGAAAAGATTAAGGGACGATTTAGTGTGACAGATAAAGCAGCCAAAGCTGGCTGGGTGGTTTCAAATGTAGAGCCGACAAACTTACCAACAGGTTTGACCTACAATGCAGCTACAGACACTATTCAGGGGACGATTGTGACAGATGGTTTGGCAAACGGGGTATATGATACGCGGATGTATGTGACCTATACCAATAACGATACCAAAGCTACTGTGCGTGCAGTCTACCGAAATCTTCGTGGGGGTTGGATTGGTTGGCAAGACACAACTCCACCAAACATTGGAACCAATGGAGAGGTCTTTGAAGGAAAGGTCGGTGAAAGTAGCTTCACCAATGAGCAAGGTGACTCTACAAATAGTATTGATATCCACTACTCAGATACTTCAGGTTCTCGTGCCATGTCTGGCGGTGCTAATGTTACCTATACGCTAGCAGATGGGACGAATGTTACAGTCCGTAATCAATACGGGCCAAGTACTACAGGAATCTCGGGTAATATTGTGACAGCTACTGGAACAGCTCGTGCCGTGGATACAGAGATTCCGGGATTGACCTATGCCTTAGATGGTAGTACACCCTTAACTAGTCCTGAGGGTGTAACTACGGGTTATACAGGGAAGGCCTTGATTAGTGGAACTCCAACGGAAGCTGGTATTTATTATGTTACAGCCTATGCTAAGGACTGGAACCAGCCAACAGGTGCGAATGGTTGGACAACCCAGGGGCAAGAAACTCATGCAGGTATCACAGTTAAGGTAGCACCGAAAATTGATGTCCTCAACATTGCTGCATATGGAACAGAAGTCCCAGTGACTATCTCTAAAGGAGCTACCTATGCCAAGGTGACCATGCCTGATGGAAGTGTCACAGCACTTGAAAATAGAGAAGGCAAGTGGTATGTTGCCGCGGAGGGAACTACAAATACAGCAGTGACAGCTGGTGAATTAGTCGGAACAGTTGGTGAACAATTTAAATTAAAAGTTACAAGTGAAATGACAGCAACAGCTGGTGTCAATAAGATATCTGTTTATGCTAAAACAGAAGCTGTTACAGCATCCTTGATGCGTTCATCTGTCACACTCCAAGATAATGATAACTCGTCACACGTTGCAACCTTGAATAAAACAAGTGGACGTTGGGAACTTCCAGCTGAATATGCGACTGTTAGAACCGATCACGGAGATGGTACTTATGATGTAACGAATAGAGAAGTTTACACCTCTGTGCAAGCGGATGGCTCTATCAAGTTCTATATTTATGCCTATAACCGTAGTTATGATGCTACAGGAAAGGTTACAGCGGTTAATGATGTGACTCGTAAAGAAACAGTTTATGCGAGAGAAAATACCTTAGCTACAACAGTTGGGAATGGAACCTATGTAACAGTTTCTTACGATAAAGCTACTAACACATGGTCGTCATCGGATCAGTCAGTAGTGACAGCTACAAAGACAGATGCTGGTCATTGGGAAGTATCTACTTCATCAGGATTTTCTGGTGTGGTTAAGGCGACTGTAGCAGAATCAACGGATGAAGCTACGATTATCAATAGAAAACCAACTGTTACTTCGACTTCTTATACATCTAAGATGAATACAACTGTAGACTTAGTAGACCGCAGTTTGGACGGAATAAGTACGGTAACAACTGATGCTCATGTGACAGTAGCTGATGCAGAAGATGACTCACTTCCATCTACAAGTGATGCTGAGAAAACTTTCAAGACTAGTCACAATACCAAGATAACAACTATTAGAGTGACTGATCCAAATGGTGGGTTGGTTGCATCTTACACAAAGACTGGTGATGCTCATAATTACCCAGATGCAACAAGCTTAAAATTGACAGAAGTTGGTGTTTATACAGTTACAGTAGACGTTATGGATAGTAATACTAACCTAGTTGATGATACAAACGTGGGTGAGACAACAGAGGGTACAGATCATGGTGCAAACACATCCACAGCGACTACAACCTACACTATTACTGTTACTCCTCTGGATATAGAGGGTCAACCTACGAAATCATTGGCTATTCAAGGACGTCCACAATCAGGTCAACCAACATTTGAGTTTAAAACAGATACCGAAACTGAGACTGAGAAAGAGACAGAGATTGATCAGGGAACAAAACTTTATAGCCTTGAAGGAGCGATAGATGGCTCTGTAACGGCTACAAAAGATGGTAAGACAATAGGTACTTACAAGATTGATAAAGATACAGGATTGGTCACTTTCACTCCTGAAAAAGACTTTACAGGGGAAGCACCAGCAGTTACAGTACGTTTGACAGTAACATTTGCTAATGATACTACTGGCAACCCACTCACTGCAACTGCGACAGCTACCTACACCCCAACAGTTATTCCAGTAACTCCAAGCTCTGAAGCTTCTAAGACAACTGGACCGCAG
>NZ_JBBJZX010000072.1:0-10083 GCF_038148935.1 Streptococcus pseudopneumoniae
GATTATTCACAAAACGTAACAACCAATGCTTACTTGTTCTGGATTCCATTGACAACTCTTGTCTTGGTATCCTTGTCCCTTTTCGTAGTTGGTCAAAACTTAGCGGATGCTAGTGATCCACGTACACATAGATAGGAGTAGAAATGACAAAAGAAAAAAATGTAATTTTGACTGCTCGCGATATTGTCGTGGAATTTGACGTTCGTGACAAAGTATTGACAGCCATTCGCGGCGTTTCCCTTGAACTAGTTGAAGGAGAAGTATTAGCCTTGGTAGGTGAGTCAGGATCAGGGAAATCTGTTTTGACAAAGACTTTCACAGGTATGCTTGAAGAAAATGGTCGCATTGCCCAAGGAAGTATTGACTACCGTGGTCAGGACTTGACAGCCTTGTCTTCTCATAAAGATTGGGAACAAATTCGTGGTGCTAAGATTGCGACGATCTTCCAGGACCCAATGACTAGTTTGGACCCCATTAAAACAATTGGTAGCCAGATTACAGAAGTTATTGTAAAACACCAAGGAAAAACAGCTAAAGAAGCAAAAGAATTGGCCATTGACTACATGAATAAGGTTGGGATTCCAGACGCAGATAGACGTTTTGATGAATACCCATTCCAATATTCTGGAGGAATGCGTCAACGTATCGTTATTGCGATTGCCCTTGCCTGCCGACCTGATGTCTTAATCTGTGATGAGCCAACGACTGCCTTGGATGTGACTATCCAAGCACAGATTATTGATTTGCTCAAATCATTACAAAACGAGTATCATTTCACAACAATCTTTATCACTCACGACCTTGGTGTGGTGGCAAGTATTGCGGATAAGGTAGCGGTTATGTATGCAGGAGAAATCGTTGAATATGGAACTGTTGAGGAAGTCTTCTATGACCCTCGTCATCCATATACATGGAGTCTCTTGTCTAGCTTGCCTCAGCTTGCTGATGATAAAGGGGATCTTTACTCAATCCCAGGAACACCTCCGTCACTTTATACTGACCTGAAAGGGGATGCCTTTGCCTTGCGTTCTGACTATGCAATGCAGATTGACTTCGAACAAAAAGCTCCTCAATTCTCAGTATCAGAGACACATTGGGCTAAAACTTGGCTTCTTCATGAGGATGCTCCAAAAGTAGAAAAACCAGCTGTGATTGCAAATCTCCACGATAAGATCCGTGAAAAAATGGGATTTGCCCATCTGGAAGACTAGGAGGAAGGAAATGTCTGAAAAATTAGTAGAAATCAAAGATTTAGAAATTTCCTTCGGTGAAGGAAGTAAGAAGTTTGTCGCAGTTAAAAATGCTAACTTCTTTATCAACAAGGGAGAAACTTTCTCGCTTGTAGGTGAGTCAGGTAGTGGGAAAACAACTATTGGTCGTGCTATCATCGGTCTCAATGACACAAGTAATGGAGATATCATTTTTGAGGGTCAAAAGATTAATGGAAAGAAATCGCGTGAACAAGCTGCGGAATTGATTCGTCGTATCCAGATGATTTTCCAAGACCCTGCCGCAAGTTTGAATGAACGTGCGACTGTTGATTATATTATTTCTGAAGGTCTTTACAATCATCATCTGTTCAAAGATGAAGAAGAACGTAAAGAGAAAGTTAAAAATATTATCCGTGAAGTAGGTCTTCTTGCTGAGCACTTGACTCGTTACCCTCATGAGTTTTCAGGTGGTCAACGTCAACGTATCGGTATTGCCCGTGCCTTGGTCATGCAACCAGACTTTGTTATTGCGGATGAGCCCATTTCAGCCTTGGACGTTTCTGTGCGTGCCCAAGTCTTGAACTTGCTCAAAAAATTCCAAAAAGAACTTGGTTTGACCTATCTCTTCATCGCCCATGATTTGTCTGTCGTTCGTTTTATTTCAGATCGTATCGCAGTTATTTACAAGGGTGTTATTGTAGAGGTTGCAGAAACAGAAGAATTGTTTAACAATCCAATTCACCCATATACTCAAGCCTTGCTTT
The DNA here is from genome assembly GCF_038148935.1 of Streptococcus pseudopneumoniae. Taxonomy (GTDB): domain Bacteria; phylum Bacillota; class Bacilli; order Lactobacillales; family Streptococcaceae; genus Streptococcus; species Streptococcus pseudopneumoniae_U. Next base: position 1,976 of record NZ_JBBJZX010000072.1, read on the forward strand.
CAGCGGTACCAATTCCAGATCCAATCTTGGAACGTAAGAAGGTCTTGAAGGTTTACGACCCAAGTCAACACGACTATGAGACTGACAAACCATCCATGGTTGAAATCCGTCCAGGTCACTATGTTTGGGCTAACCAAGCCGAATTGGCGCGTTACCAACAAGGGTTAAACTAATAATGGTTTTATAATTTCCATGTCAACTTTTATGGAAATTATAAACCTTTTTTTGTTGGACTGATTTGAAAAAATTTTGAAAGCGTTCTGAAAGAATTTTCGAAAGAAATAGAATTCTTAGAAAATCATTGAATTATAGTGAGATGAAATAAAATCTGAACAACTTTATTAGGAAAGTCAAATCAATTTCTAGAAAAGGTTTAGAAGTTGCGGCGTATTACTCTAGTTTCAATCTACTATAGTCTAATACTCTTCGAAAATTTCTTCAAACCACGTCAGCTCTATCTACAACCTCAAAACATTGTTTTGAGCAGTCTGCGGCTATCTTCCTAGTTTGCTTTTTGATTTTCATTGAGTCTAATATCTACAATGTAAAAAACTCTAGCTATCAGTTCATTGATAGTTAGAGTTTTTTCTATTCATATGATTTAAGGAGATTAAATAAGGCTTCTACTTCTGATGACGGTGTAGCTGATTTAAGGTAAGCGTAATAAACTGTAAAAGTTATCTTGTCCTTCGGTATAAGAGGGATTTTTATTAAATCATCATCTTCATCAGAAAGTGCGATATCAGCCAGTAAACTAAGGCCAATCCCTTTCTTTAAAAGTTCTTTAAGGATGGCAATGTCATCAGTCTTAAAGAATATTTCTGCCTTGTTTTGATACTTTTGATTAAGCGTTTCAAAAGCTTTCAGGTGAACAAAGTGTTCGTCTAAGAGTATAAAGGATTGATCTACTAATTCTTCAAAAGCGAGTGAAGGAGCAGTGGCAAAAGGATGGTTCTTAGATAAAACGACATACAGTTCTTTATGAAATAGCTCGTGTGTCTCTATTGAAGGATAGTTGAGAGGTTCAATCAAACCGAGTAGACTTGCATCAAGGTCTCCTTTGATGAGAAGGTTTAATAACTCCACTGAGCCACCACGAATAGGGCGTACCTTTTTTAAAAAATCGAATTTATCTTTTTCGTTTAAGGCAGCAAAGAGATACTGAATGATAATAGGAGGGAATCCCACAGTAGAGTATTGTGCCAAGGAGCGATTAATTTCTTTGCGAGTAGAAATGACCTCAGGTAAAATCAGTTCTGTATGCTTTAGAAGGATTTGTCCTTGAGGAGTTAGCTTGAAGGAACGATGCGAGGGGTCATGGTGAATCAATTTGCAGTTAAAGGATTCCTCTAAGCGCTTGATAGCATAAGAAATAGATGGTTGGCTGACTTTATGTTGTTTTGCTACTTCCGTATAGGATTGAAGCTGGCAGAGGTCATAAAAATATTGTAGATCTTTTAAATTCATATGGGCTCACTTTCATTAGTTGGAGAAGGAAAATAAGTGGAAAACAGCAGATAAATAATTTTTATCCGTATCCTACAATTTGACTATACGAGTATTCACCAGTTAAAATGTAAGTGAGTCAGGGATCTCAAAGATTATCTAAGATACTCTCAAAAATGACCAACATCTTTTCTCGTTTATCAATAGGGAGCTGTTTAATCTTCATGTTGATTCTTTTGAGTGAAAGATTGTTACTCTTATCAGAGGTTGATTCAAGGCTATCAAAATTGAAAAATTCCTCTGGGGTCATTTCTAGTGCGTCAATCACTTTTTCAAGACTGTGAATGGTCAGATTCACATTTTGGTTTTCAAGTTGATTGATATACTTAAGCCCGAGTCCGGCTTGTTCCGAAAGTTCTTCCTGGCTCATTTTATTCTGTGTTCGAAAATATTTCACTTTTTTGGAAATATATTGTTGTAAATAGTTTTTAGTTGTCATATAAATAGAATACAAGTTTTATATGACAAAAAAACACCTTAAAAAATACAAAGTACTACATAACAAACTTATATGATATTTATTTTAATGAGGATTGTCAATTTGTATGATTGGTTTCTTTTACTCGAAACTTTTAGTAAAGAGTGATCATCGAGAGTTTGATGAGTTCAGAAATTTATAAAATATAACAACTTAAAGTATTATCAATAATAGTGTTTTAAGTATCAAAGAGCCTATTAGAAATTGTTCTCGTAGACTCATTATAACATATGCGTATACAATTGTATGATTTAAACAACAACGTTTTACGAACAATTCGTTTCATGTGGTATAATATAAATAAAAAGGAGGTTGCACTATGACTGCACATGATATTTTAAACAATCCTTTCCTCAATAAAGGTACTGCCTTTACCTTAGAAGAGCGAAAGGAACTAGGCCTTATTGGTTTACTGCCACCGTATGTTCAAACGATTGAAGAACAAGCGGCGCAAACTTATGCACAAATGCAAACAAAAGCCAATGATTTGGAAAAACGTCTTTTCCTAATGGAAATTTTTAATACCAACAGGACTCTTTTCTATTACCTCTTTTCTCAACATTTGGAAGAATTCAATCCAATTGTATATGATCCAACCATCGCAGATACCATTGAAGGCTATAGTGATCTTTTTGTAGATCCCCAATATGCGGGATATCTTGATATCAATCATCCTGAAAATATTGAAGCCACTTTGAAAAACGCTGCCGGGGGTCGCGAGATTCGTCTCATTGTTGTAACAGATGCAGAAGGAATCCTTGGAATTGGCGACTGGGGAACAAATGGTGTCGATATTTCTGTTGGGAAATTGATGGTCTATACGGGTGCTGCTGGAATCGATCCTTCAATGGTCCTTCCTTTAGTTATTGATGCAGGGACTAACCGTGAAGAACTTCGAAACAATCCTAATTACTTAGGAAATCGTCACGAACGGGTCCGCGGAGATCGTTACTACGACTTCATTGACCAATTTGTTCAAACAGCAGAACGTCTCTTTCCTAAACTCTACCTTCACTGGGAAGATTTTGGTCGCATGAATGCTGCCAATATTCTTGAAAAATACCGGAAACAAATTCCGACCTTTAATGATGATATTCAAGGTACAGGAATCGTTACCTTGGGTGGTATCTTTGGTTCGCTGGATATTAGTGGTGAAAAATTAACAGATCAAGTTTATCTCTGCTATGGTGGTGGTACTGCGGGTGCAGGAATTGCCTCTCGTGTTCTTCGTGAAATGGTAAGTGAAGGTCTTTCTGAAGAAGAAGCCTATAAACGTTTCTTTATGGTTGATAAACAAGGTCTTCTCTTTGATGACATGGATGACTTGACACCAGAGCAAAAACCATTTGCTAAGAAACGTACTGACTTTAGTAACACAGATAAGTTGACTGACCTGCTTGAAGTAGTGAAGACTGTGAAGCCAACCATTCTTGTAGGAACTTCAACTCAGCCTAATACCTTCACTAAAGAAATAGTAGAAGCTATGTGTGAAAACACAGAACGTCCAATGATCTTCCCTTTGTCAAACCCAACTAAATTGGCAGAAGCTAGTGCCAAAGATTTGATTGAATGGTCAGATGGCAAAGCTTTTGTCGCAACAGGAATTCCTGCTGATACGGTTTCTTATAAAGGTGTAGACTATGTGATTGGTCAAGCAAATAATGCCTTGATTTACCCAGGTCTTGGTCTAGGTATGCTGGCTTCTGAAGCAAGTCTTTTGACTGATGAAATGATTGGAGCGGCGGCGCATTCATTGAGTGGTATTGTCAATCCAGGCCAACCAGGAGCTCCTGTCTTGCCACCATTCAAGTATGTAGCAGATGTTTCTATTAAAGTAGCAGAAGCAGTCGCTAAAAAAGCACAAGAGCAAGGTCTTGCACGCGTTAAGGAAACAGATATGGCCAAAGCAGTTCGTGATTTGAAGTGGTATCCAGAGTATAAATAATTCATTTCTGCTGCTATCCTTCTATAGTGGCAGATTTGTATGGGCTGTGGACTTAAGTAATTTAGAAAGGATACCTATGTCACTCTTTTTAACCTCGATTACGAGTATCATTCCGATTATTGCTATTATTGTTTTGGGGTATATTCTTCAGGTGAGGGGATGGTTTGGAGATAGTTTTGGATCCAATCTATCTCGTTTGATCATGAATGTAGCCTTGCCAGCGTCAATCTTTGTGTCGGTGATGAAATACCTAACGCTAGATAAACTAATCAGTCTTTCTGGAGGACTCTTTTATACTTTTGTAGCATTTAAATTGGGATATATAGTAGCTTATATTGCAGTTAGGCTTTTCAAGGTTCGTCCGGGACGGCGAGGAACCATGATTAATACCTTTGTGAATGCCAATACTATTTTTATCGGTTTACCATTAAACGTTGCTCTTTTTGGTAATCAGGCTCTTCCATATTTCTTAATCTACTATATCACCAACACGATTTCCACCTGGACATTAGGCGTGTATGTGATGACGAGCGATAGTAAATCGGGTCAAAGCAAGAAGAAAACTAAATTTGACTGGAAGAAATTGCTTCCAGCTCCGCTTGTAGGTTTTCTTGTCGCTCTACTATTTTTGATCCTCCGAATCTCTATTCCAGATTTCGCAACAAATACCTTAACTTATGTTGGAAATATCGTCACTCCCTTATCTCTGATTTATATTGGTATCGTTCTTGCAAAGGCAGGCTTGAATACTATTACTTTTGATAAAGATACAATTGTCACTTTAGTTGGACGCTTTATCCTAGCTCCTCTGATTATGCTTCTTGTATTGAAGTTCTCTGCACCAAATATGGCGACAGTAGAATTTAAGACCTTTATGATTCAGTCCGCTACACCAGCTCTAGTTGTTCTCCCAATCCTTGCTAATCAGGGAAAAGGAGATGTGGAATTCTCTACGAATGTGGTGACTCTAAGTACGGTTCTATTTATCGTTGTTATTCCAATATTACAAACTTTATTAGGATAAGAGGAAGAGCTTGTGAGAACAATTTTGAATTGCGTGAAAAAATGGCAGATACTCATCAAGATTACCTTATTTTTATCTATTGTTAGTCTAGTTATTGTAGAGATAATCAGACTTTTTAAGACAATTTCGTTTGATAAGATTGGAGAAATCTTGGGGGAACTCTCTCCAATAAAAGTCATTGCTTTAGCTTTGCTCGGTTCTATGGCTGTTGCGCCAATGATGCTCTATGATAGAATCCTAAATAAAGAACTTAATCAGAAACAAAAATTATCTTACTTACTAGAAACAAGTTGGACTATAAATAGCTTGAATAATATGATTGGCTTTGCCGGTTTGGTGGATGTTGGTTTACGCTATTCTTTCTATGGAGATGAAGAACGCTCTGAAAAAAGTATGCAAGGAATTTCTCGTGTCATCCCTTATTTTATGAGTGGTTTCTCACTGTTTGCACTGATAAGTTTAATTTTCACAATTATATTTCCTATTTCAATGGGGATTAAACAATATTGGCCAGCTCTTTTGGGAGCTTGTCTCTATCTTCCAATTATTTTATTTGTTTCAAATAGAAAAAAATGGGTCTATTTTGGTCAATTGAGTGGAAGGATCATTTTATCTTTAGTGTTAACTTCTGCCCTTGATTGGGCTAGTGTATTAAGTTTTTTCCTTTTGGTTGGGTATGTTTTAGGCTATAATTTACCAATTTATGATGTAATCCCCCTCTTTATGATTGCTATTACAATTGGGATTATATCGATGATTCCTGGTAGCCTAGGTAGTTTCGATTTAATTATGGTATCTGGTTTAGTTGGCCTTGGTATTGATAAAGATCAGGCGCTAAGTTGGTTACTAGTATTTCGTTTATTCTATTATATTCTTCCTTTCTGTTTAGGAGTTGTTTTATTTTTAAAAAATATGGGTGGCCGACTTAATGAGAAATATTTGGGAATTCCCCAAAAGGTTATTGGATCACTATCAACTATAGTATTGGTTTGGGGGTTGCGACTGTTTGCTTTCTTCCTCGTGGTGTCAGCTATAGTTCCTCAAGAATTAGGCCATCTTCCTTTGTTTAAAGAACTTTCACCTAGCACTGGACAGTTTGTTTTTCAACTTCCTAGTGTCATTCTCGGCGTTCACTTCTTCCTTCTTGCAAGACTAGTGAAACGACGTTTAAAATTTACATTACCATTCGCTACTGTACTAGGTCTAGTAAGCCTTGTTTATTTGAATATTGGTAGTCTTTCATTCGCAAGTAGTTTTTTTCTAATCATTATTTTGTCTATCATATGGTGGATTAGAAATACATTTGTTCGTAGTCATTATATTTATGCTTGGGAAGATTGTTGTAAGGATATATCGTATATTGGTGGAAGTTTCTTCTTGACCCTTGTTTTGTTAGGACATTTGAACCCTCATCATGTATTTGAAGTTAAACATCTTCCTCATTTGATTACACACTGGATTCATCTTTTTGGCTCGTCTCTGATATTGGTGATTTCGTATGTTTTGGTACTCCGTGAGAGCAATCAAACCAAAGAGAATTTTGGAGAAGTTTTCGATAAGCAACGTTATCAAGACTTTATTGCAACAATACCAAATATAAATTTAGATGCTACCCTGGCTTATTTAGATGATAAATACCTTTATTGGTACCAAGAGGATGGTCAAGACAAGGTTGTTTTCCAATTTGCAATTGAAAATAATAAATGTGTCGTTATGTCGGATCCACTGGCACAGTCAGGGTACTTAGAAAAAGGCTTATCGAAGTTTTTAGAGGATGCGGAGGACACAAATGTCTCTGTTATTTTCTACGAAATTAATCAAGAAACCACCTTATTACTTCATGAATATGGGTACGACTTTATGAAATTTGGGGAGACTGCTCAGGTATTACTGGATAGGTTTACAACCGAAGGAAAACAAGGAAAGAAATTTAGAACAGTTGTTAATCGGTTAGAAAGCAAGGGGTATCAATTCCAAGTATTACAACCACCTTTTGATAAGAAGTTGCTTAACACCCTTAAAGAAATATCGGATAATTGGCTAGATGGTCGCCAAGAAAAAGGGTTTTCACTTGGATTTTTTGATGAGAAGTACATTCAATTAGCACCAATAGCTCTTGTAAGGGATAAGGAAGATAAGGTTCAGGCTTTTGTTACCTTTTTAGCTTGTAATGGTCCTGAAGAAGCTAGCATCGATTTGATGCGCTACCACTTAAGGACAGCACCCAATGGTATTATGGATTATCTCTTTGTGAAATTATTAGTTCATTTTAAAGAAGAAGGAGTTAGTTTATTTGAATTAGGCATGGCGCCGTTGTCAAATGTAGGAACTGAGAAACATAGCTTTTTACAAGAAAAAGTAGCCTATCTCATCTATGCCTTCACTAATCGATTCTATTCATTTAGTGGTCTTAGACAGTATAAACAAAAGTTTAATCCTATCTGGACACCTAGATATGTTGCCTATCCTCGGGATACTTGGCTTATTTTGGATATGTTAGCAATCTACAGAGTTGATAACCGAAAAGTAAAGAGATTGTCGTATTGACTATTGGTTTTAAACAGTATAAAATAACTGTCGATTTTTTGTCCGACTGCCAAGAGTTAGTTTAATACTATACTAAAATCAAAACGCATTATATAATAGTGATATAAAATCAACCAAAGAAGAAATACAAGCCATCAAAACACTTTTAAAAGGCTCTAGTACAACTAAATACCATAAAAGTCTTCAAATCGTTCTATTTTGTCTAATGGGCAAATCTTTGAAATTATCCTAAAAGAATTGAAAGCTCCCTGAAAGAATTTTCGAAAAATTTTAAAAAATTCTGAAATATTCTTGACAGCTAATGAAAAAGGTGATAAGATAGGAAACATCAAAAAAGAAAGCAGAAAAAGAAATGAATAAGAAACAAGCTGTAACGATGAATCAAAACTTTTACTTTAGCTACTTTAGATAGTGTTTGTAGACATGTCACCATGGATGCAAACAGTTCAAGCAATTTGTTTGTATCTATGTGGCTAAGATTTTTGATTGTGGTCCATATAGATGAATATCTAAATGGACTAGCTAAGTTGTAACTTGTTAGATTATTTCAAGCATCCGTTTAGGTATTATCTAGGCGGTTTTTTGTTTTATACTCTTCGAAAATCAAA
>NZ_JBBJZX010000073.1:0-9866 GCF_038148935.1 Streptococcus pseudopneumoniae
CCTAAATTTACAGGAAAATAAAAAAATACTTGCATCATTCTTTGAACTTTGATATAATTCTCTTGTCAAATGTTTTGATTGTAAAAGTTTTTTTGAGAAGGAGGGAAAGAAAGATTGGACTACCAACGAATTAATGAATATTTAACATCTATATTTAACAATGTCCTTGTCATTGAGGAAGTGAGCTTGAGAGGTAGTCGTTTCAAGGATATCTCCATCAAAGAAATGCATACGATTGATGTGATTGGGAAATTCCCAGACGTGACACCAAGTCAAGTGTCAAAAGAGTTGATGGTGACTCTTGGGACAGTTACGACTAGTTTGAATAATCTCGAACGCAAGGGTTACATTGAACGCATTCGCTCAGAGCAGGATCGTCGTGTGGTGCATCTACATTTGACAAAGAAGGGTCGCTTAGTTCATAGGCTACATAAACGCTTCCACAAGGCCATGGTTGAAAAAATCATTGATGGTATGAGTAAGGAAGAAATTGATGTTATGAGCAAAGGTTTGACCAATCTTTATCAATTTTTGGAGGATTTGAAATAATGGCTTTTGCAAAAATAAGCCAGGTTGCTCATTATGTGCCAGAGCAAGTGGTTACAAATCACGACTTGGCTCAGATTATGGATACCAATGATGAGTGGATTTCAAGTCGGACGGGAATACGACAAAGGCATATTTCAAGAACAGAATCTACCAGTGATTTGGCTACAGAGGTTGCTAAGAAACTGATGACAAAAGCTGGAATCACAGGAGAGGAGCTGGATTTTATCATCCTAGCTACCATTACTCCAGATTCGATGATGCCCTCTACAGCTGCTCGTGTTCAAGCTAATATTGGTGCTAATAAGGCCTTTGCTTTTGACCTAACAGCTGCTTGTAGTGGATTTGTATTTGCTTTGTCAACTGCTGAAAAGTTTATCGCTTCTGGTCGCTTTCAAAAAGGCTTGGTGATTGGTAGTGAAACCCTCTCTAAAGCAGTCGATTGGTCAGACCGATCAACAGCTGTTTTGTTTGGAGATGGTGCTGGTGGAGTCTTGCTAGAAGCTAGCGAGCAAGAGTATTTCTTAGCTGAGAGTCTCAATAGCGATGGAAGTCGCAGCGAGTGTCTGACCTATGGACATTCAGGCCTACATTCTCCGTTTTCAAATCAAGAAAATGCAGATTCATTTTTGAAGATGGATGGACGCGCAGTCTTTGATTTTGCCATTCGAGATGTAGCTAAATCTATCAAGCAGACTATTGAAGAATCTCCTGTAGAGGCGACAGACTTGGATTATCTGCTACTTCATCAGGCTAATGACCGTATTTTGGATAAGATGGCTAGGAAAATCGGTGTCGACCGAGACAAACTTCCAGCCAATATGATGGAATATGGCAATACCAGTGCAGCCAGTATCCCGATTTTACTTTCAGAGTGTGTAGAACAAGGCCTCATCCGTTTAGATGGTAGCCAGACTGTTCTGCTATCAGGCTTCGGTGGAGGCTTGACCTGGGGCACACTCATTCTTACAATTTAGGTAATCATGTGGTGAACACATTGTTATAAAAAACTATTTATTTTAAAGGAGTCCTATCATGGCAGTATTTGAAAAAGTACAAGAAATTATCGTTGAAGAACTTGGAAAAGACGCATCAGAAGTAACACTTGAATCAACTTTTGATGATTTGGACGCAGATTCATTGGACTTGTTCCAAGTAATCTCAGAAATTGAAGATGCTTTTGATATCCAAATCGAAGCAGAAGATGACTTGAAAACAGTTGGTGACTTGGTTGCCTACGTTGAAGAGCAAACAAAATAAGCAGAATATGAATAGAAGGAGTAGGGAAACCCGCTCCCTCTTGTTTAGGCAATAGTTTGATTTTCAAATTATGACAGTATCGAACTATTACGTAAGCAAGAAACGATGGAGGCACTATGAAAACGCGTATTACAGAATTATTGAACATTGAGTATCCTATTTTCCAAGGAGGAATGGCTTGGGTTGCTGATGGTGATTTGGCAGGAGCTGTTTCCAAGGCTGGAGGACTAGGGATTATCGGTGGTGGGAATGCCCCGAAAGAAGTCGTCAAGGCAAATATTGACAAGATCAAATCGTTAACGGATAAACCCTTTGGTGTCAACATCATGCTCTTGTCTCCCTTTGTGGAAGATATTGTAGACCTCGTTATCGAGGAAGGTGTTAAGGTAGTGACAACAGGTGCAGGAAATCCTGGTAAATACATGGAACGTTTTCATGAAGCAGGGATTACAGTTATTCCAGTTGTACCAAGTGTTGCCCTAGCTAAACGCATGGAAAAAATCGGTGCGGACGCTGTTATCGCAGAAGGAATGGAAGCTGGGGGACATATCGGTAAATTAACAACCATGACCTTGGTGCGTCAAGTGGTGGCAGCTGTATCTATTCCTGTTATTGCTGCAGGAGGAATTGCGGATGGTGAAGGTGCTGCGGCTGGATTTATGCTAGGTGCAGAGGCTGTTCAGGTTGGAACTCGCTTTGTCGTTGCCAAAGAGTCTAATGCCCATCCAAATTATAAGGCGAAAATTTTAAAAGCTAGAGATATCGATACTACGATTTCAGCTCAACACTTTGGGCATGCAGTTCGAGCTATTAAAAACCAATTGACTCGTGATTTTGAAAAAGCTGAGAAAGATGCCTTTAAACAGGAAAATCCTGATTTAGAAATCTTTGAACAAATGGGAGCGGGTGCTCTAGCCAAAGCGGTTGTTCACGGAGATGTGGATGGTGGCTCTGTCATGGCAGGTCAGATTGCAGGGCTTGTTTCTAAAGAAGAAACCGTTGAAGAAATCCTAAAAGATTTGTATTACGGAGCAGCTAAGAAAATTCAAGAAGAAGCCTCTCGTTGGGCAGGAGTTGTAAGAAATGACTAAAACAGCCTTTTTATTTGCTGGTCAAGGTGCCCAGTATCTAGGTATGGGACGGGATCTCTATGATCACTACCCTATTGTCAAAGAAACGATTGATCAAGCAAGTCAGGTGCTTGGTTATGATTTGCGTCATCTCATTGATACGGAAGAAGAAAAACTCAATCAGACCCGCTATACGCAACCAGCTATTTTAGCAACTTCAGTTGCTATCTATCGTTTATTGCAAGAAAAGGGCTATCAGCCTGATATGGTTGCTGGTTTGTCTCTTGGAGAATACTCTGCCTTGGTGGCCAGCGGCGCCTTGGATTTTGAAGATGCGGTTGCCTTGGTAGCTGAGCGTGGAGCCTATATGGAAGAAGCGGCCCCTGCTGGTTCTGGCAAGATGGTAGCAGTTCTCAATACGCCAGTAGAGGTCATTGAAGAAGCCTGTCAAAAAGCTTCTGAACTTGGAGTGGTTACTCCAGCCAACTATAATACACCTGCACAAATTGTGATTGGTGGAGAAGTGGATGCAGTTGACCGAGCTGTCGAACTCTTGCAGGAAGCAGGTGCCAAACGCTTGATTCCTCTCAAGGTGTCAGGTCCCTTTCATACCGCTCTCCTTGAGTCTGCTAGCCAGAAACTAGCTGAAACTCTAGCTCAGGTAAGTTTTTCAGATTTTACTTGTCCCCTAGTCGGCAATACAGAAGCTGCTGTCATGAAAAAAGAAGACATTGCTCAACTTTTGACGCGTCAGGTCAAGGAGCCAGTTCGTTTTTATGAGAGTATTGCAGTTATGCAAGAAGCAGGCGTAACCAACTTTATCGAGATTGGACCGGGGAAAGTTTTGTCAGGCTTTGTCAAAAAAATTGATAAAACGGTTAAACTAGCCAATGTTGAAGATCAGGCGAGTTTGGAAGCCTTGCTAGAAAACGAGTAATCCCTTCTCCCATAAATACAAGAGGAAACAGGAGAAAAGAATGCAACTAAAAAATAAAAATATTTTTATTACAGGTTCGAGTCGTGGAATTGGTCTTGCCATTGCCCACAAGTTTGCTCAAGCAGGAGCCAACATTGCCTTAAACAGCCGTGGGGCAATTTCAGAGGACTTGCTAGCCGAGTTTGCAGACTATGGTGTCAAGGTAGTTCCCATTTCAGGAGATGTATCCGATTTTGCAGACGCTAAGCGTATGGTTGATCAAGCTATTGTAGAGCTGGGTTCAGTAGATGTTTTGGTCAACAATGCAGGAATTACCCAAGATACCCTGATGCTCAAGATGACAGAAGCGGATTTTGAAAAAGTTCTCAAGGTTAACTTGACCGGTGCCTTTAACATGACACAATCAGTCTTGAAACCGATGATGAAAGCCAGAGAAGGTGCTATCATCAATATGTCTAGTGTTGTTGGTTTGATGGGAAATATCGGTCAAGCTAACTATGCTGCTTCTAAGGCTGGTTTGATTGGTTTTACCAAGTCTGTGGCGCGTGAAGTGGCCAATCGCAATATCAGAGTTAATGCTATTGCACCTGGAATGATTGAGTCCGATATGACAGCTGTCCTATCAGACAAGGTCAAAGATGCCATGCTGGCGCAAATTCCTATGAAAGCATTTGGGCAGGCGGAGCAGGTTGCAGATTTGACAGTATTTTTAGCAGGCCAAGATTATCTAACTGGTCAAGTGGTTGCCATTGATGGTGGCTTAAGTATGTAGCAGAAGCTAGAGGTGAGAAAGATGAAACTAAATCGCGTAGTAGTAACAGGTTATGGAGTAACATCTCCAATCGGAAATACACCAGAAGAATTTTGGAATAGCTTGACAACTGGAAAAATCGGAATTGGTCCAATTACAAAATTTGATCATAGTGACTTTGATGTGCATAATGCAGCAGAAATTCAAGATTTTCCTTTTGATAAATACTTTGTTAAGAAAGATACCAATCGTTTCGATAACTATTCTTTATATGCCTTGTATGCGGCCCAAGAAGCTGTCAATCATGCAGGTCTTGATGTAGAGGCTCTTGATAAAGATCGTTTTGGTGTTATTGTTGCCTCAGGTATTGGTGGAATCAAAGAAATTGAAGATCAAGTGCTACGCCTAAATGACAAAGGACCAAAACGTGTGAAACCATTGACCCTTCCAAAAGCCTTACCAAATATGGCTTCAGGAAATGTTGCTATGCGTTTTGGAGCAAACGGTGTTTGTAAATCCATCAATACTGCCTGCGCTTCATCAAATGACGCGATTGGGGATGCCTTCCGCTCAATTAAATTTGGTTTCCAAGACGTTATGTTGGTAGGTGGTTCAGAAGCCTCTATCACACCTTTTGCTATTGCTGGTTTCCAAGCCCTAACAGCTCTCTCTACTACAGAGGATCCAGCTCGTGCTTCTATCCCATTTGATAAGGACAGAAATGGGTTTGTTATGGGAGAAGGTTCAGGGATGTTGGTTCTTGAAAGCCTTGAACACGCTGAAAAACGTGGGGCTACTATCCTTGCTGAAGTGGTTGGTTACGGAAATACTTGTGATGCCTACCACATGACTTCACCACATCCAGAAGGTCAAGGAGCTATCAAGGCCATCAAACTAGCCTTGGAAGAAGCTGAGATTTCTCCAGAGCAAGTAGCCTATGTCAATGCTCACGGAACCTCAACTCCTGCCAATGAAAAAGGAGAAAGTGGTGCGATCGTAGCTGTTCTTGGTAAGGAAGTACCTGTATCATCAACCAAGTCTTTTACAGGACATTTGCTGGGTGCTGCAGGTGCAGTAGAAGCTATTGTCACCATCGAGGCTATGCGTCATAACTTTGTACCAATGACAGCTGGAACAAGTGAAGTATCAGATTATATCGAAGCCAATGTCGTTTATGGACAAGGCTTGGAGCAAGAAATTCCATACGCTATTTCAAATACTTTTGGTTTTGGTGGCCACAATGCAGTTCTTGCTTTCAAACGTTGGGAGAATAAATAAGTATGAATTTAAACGATATTAAAGACTTGATGGCTCAATTTGACCAGTCAAGTTTGAGAGAATTTTCTTATAAAAATGGGACGGATGAGTTGCAGTTTAGCAAGAATGAAGCTAGACTTGTATCTGAAGCTGTAGCTCAAGTTGCTCCAGCACCTGTTCTAGCAACACCAAGTCCAGTAGCTCCTACACCTGCTCCAGCAGAGACTGTAACAGAAGAGGTTCCAGCTCCAGCTGAAGTAAATGTGGCTGCTGAGGGAGATCTTGTAGAGAGTCCACTTGTTGGGGTGGCTTACTTGGCTGCTGGTCCTGATAAACCTGCCTTCGTCACAGTTGGTGATAGTGTCAAAAAAGGTCAAACATTGGTCATCATCGAAGCTATGAAAGTCATGAATGAAATTCCAGCACCTAAGGATGGTGTGGTAACGGAAATTCTCGTTTCTAATGAAGAAATGGTTGAGTTTGGTAAAGGATTGGTACGAATCAAATGATTGATATTCAAGGAATCAAAGAAGCCCTTCCCCACCGTTATCCTATGCTCCTAGTGGACCGTGTATTGGAAGTGAGCGAGGATACCATCGTTGCTATCAAAAATGTGACCATTAACGAGCCCTTCTTTAACGGCCATTTTCCTCAATATCCAGTTATGCCAGGTGTTCTGATCATGGAAGCCTTGGCGCAAACAGCTGGTGTGTTGGAATTGTCAAAACCTGAAAATAAAGGAAAACTGGTCTTTTACGCTGGTATGGACAAGGTTAAATTCAAGAAGCAAGTTGTACCAGGCGACCAATTGGTTATGACAGCGACTTTTGTAAAACGTCGTGGCACAATCGCTGTGGTTGAAGCAAAGGCTGAAGTGGATGGCAAGCTTGCAGCTAGTGGTACTCTTACCTTTGCAATTGGGAACTAAGGAGGTTCTCCATGTTTCGAAAAATTTTAATTGCCAATCGTGGTGAAATTGCGGTTCGTATTATTCGTGCGGCGCGTGAATTGGGCATTGCGACCGTAGCAGTCTATTCAACTGCTGATAAGGAAGCCCTTCATACGCTTTTGGCAGATGAAGCAGTTTGTATCGGTCCTGGTAAGGCAACAGAGTCTTATCTTAATATTAACGCGGTTCTATCAGCCGCAGTTTTGACTGAGGCAGAAGCTATTCACCCAGGTTTTGGATTTCTCAGTGAAAATTCCAAATTTGCAACCATGTGTGAAGAGGTGGGAATCAAGTTTATCGGTCCATCTGGTCATGTTATGGATATGATGGGGGATAAGATCAATGCGCGTGCTCAGATGATTAAAGCTGGTGTACCTGTCATTCCAGGTTCGGATGGAGAAGTGCATAACTCTGAGGAAGCTTTGATTGTTGCTGAAAAAATTGGCTATCCTGTTATGCTCAAGGCTTCAGCAGGTGGAGGTGGTAAAGGGATTCGTAAGGTTGAAAAACCAGAAGACCTCGTATCAGCCTTTGAAACTGCCTCTAGTGAGGCCAAGGCCAATTATGGCAATGGTGCCATGTACATAGAACGGGTTATCTATCCAGCTCGTCACATCGAGGTTCAAATCCTAGGAGATGAACACGGAAATGTGATTCACTTGGGTGAACGGGATTGTTCTCTTCAACGGAATAACCAAAAGGTTTTGGAAGAAAGTCCTTCAATTGCAATCGGCAAAACGCTACGCAATGAAATTGGTTCTGCTGCTGTTCGAGCTGCAGAGTCTGTTGGTTATGAAAATGCAGGAACAATTGAGTTTCTCCTTGATGAAGCAAGTGGCAATTTCTATTTTATGGAAATGAATACTCGTGTACAAGTAGAACATCCAGTAACAGAATTTGTTTCAGGTGTGGATATCGTTAAGGAACAGATTCGCATTGCGGCAGGTCAACCTCTGTCTGTTAAGCAAGAAGATATTGTCCTACGCGGTCATGCCATCGAGTGTCGTATCAATGCAGAAAATCCAGCCTTTAACTTTGCTCCAAGTCCAGGTAAGATCACCAATCTCTATCTTCCAAGTGGAGGAGTTGGCTTGCGCGTGGATTCAGCAGTTTATCCAGGATATACCATTCCGCCTTATTATGATAGTATGATTGCTAAAATCATCGTTCATGGTGAAAATCGTTTTGATGCCTTGATGAAAATGCAACGTGCCCTCTATGAACTAGAGATTGAAGGAGTGCAGACCAATGCAGATTTCCAGCTTGACCTCATTTCAGATCGCAATGTCATTGCTGGGGATTACGATACTTCCTTCTTGATGGAAACATTCTTACCTAAATATCAAGAAAAAGAATAAAATGACTTCAAGAGTTTAAACCGAAAAGGGGAATCAATGGCTCTATTTAGTAAAAAAGATAAGTATATTCGAATCAATCCCAATCGTTCGGTTAGGGAAAAACCTCAAGCTAAGCCAGAGGTTCCAGATGAATTATTCTCCCAGTGTCCAGGCTGTAAGCATACCATCTATCAGAAGGATCTGGGAAGTGAGCGTATCTGTCCACATTGTAGCTACACCTTTCGTATTTCTGCCCAAGAACGTTTGGCTTTGACGATTGATATGGGAACCTTCAAGGAATTGTTTACAGGACTTGAAAGCAAGGATCCCTTGCATTTCCCTGGTTACCAAAAGAAACTAGCAACTATGCGTGAAAAAACAGGGCTGGATGAAGCTGTTGTGACAGGAACTGCTCTTATTAAAGGTCAGACTGTGGCTCTTGGTATTATGGATTCCAACTTTATCATGGCTTCTATGGGTACGGTTGTAGGGGAAAAAATCACTCGCTTATTTGAGTATGCAACTGTCGAACAATTGCCAGTTGTTCTCTTTACAGCCTCTGGTGGAGCCCGTATGCAGGAAGGAATCATGAGTCTCATGCAGATGGCCAAGATTTCTGCAGCGGTTAAACGCCATTCAAATGCTGGTCTCTTTTACCTGACCATTTTAACAGATCCAACGACAGGTGGTGTAACAGCTTCCTTCGCTATGGAAGGCGATATCATTCTGGCTGAACCACAGAGTTTGGTCGGTTTTGCTGGGCGCCGTGTCATTGAAAATACGGTTCGTGAAAGCTTGCCTGAGGATTTCCAAAAGGCAGAATTCCTATTGGAACATGGCTTTGTGGATGCTATTGTCAAAAGAAGAGACTTGCCAGATACGATTGCTAGCCTTGTCAGATTGCACGGAGGGGGGCCTAGATGAATATTGCAAAAATAGTCAGAGAAGCGCGTGAGCAGAGTCGCTTGACAACTTTAGACTTTGCGACAGGCATTTTTGATGACTTTATCCAATTACACGGTGACCGTTCTTTTCGTGATGATGGTGCAGTTGTTGGTGGTATTGGCTGGCTTGGAGATCAAGCTGTAACAGTAGTTGGTATCCAAAAAGGTAAGAGTTTACAAGACAATCTCAAACGGAATTTTGGTCAACCGCATCCAGAAGGCTACCGCAAGGCCCTGCGTTTGATGAAACAGGCTGAAAAGTTTGGCCGTCCAGTTGTGACCTTTATCAATACAGCAGGAGCCTATCCTGGTGTGGGAGCGGAAGAACGTGGACAGGGAGAAGCCATTGCTCGCAATCTCATGGAAATGAGTGATCTGAGAGTTCCTATTATCGCTATCATTATCGGTGAAGGTGGTTCAGGTGGTGCTCTGGCTCTAGCAGTCGCAGACCGTGTCTGGATGCTGGAAAATTCTATCTATGCTATTCTCAGCCCAGAAGGCTTTGCTTCCATTCTCTGGAAGGACGGCAGTCGTGCCATGGAAGCAGCAGAGTTGATGAAAATCACTTCACACGAGTTGTTAGAAATGGACGTAGTAGACAAGGTGATTTCTGAAGCAGGACTTTCTAGCAAAGAACTGATTAAGAGTGTCAAAAAAGAACTCCAAACGGAGCTGGCTAGACTTTCACAAAAACCGTTAGAAGAGTTGTTGGAAGAACGCTATCAACGATTTAGAAAATACTAATATAAAAACTAGAACTGGCAGTCAGTTCTAGTTTTTATGTGCTTCTTATACTCAATGAAAATCAAAGAGCC
>NZ_JBBJZX010000074.1:0-9807 GCF_038148935.1 Streptococcus pseudopneumoniae
TCTTTGATTTTCATTGAGTATCAACTAACATCTTTACATGATAAAACGCATCCAATCAAGCTCACTCAAACCTGATTGGATGCGTTTTTATCATTTTACTAAAATATTTTTACCCCGCCTCATTTTTCTTCTTGATTCCGTTTAAGGGAAAAATGGTCTGGGACGGGGTCCTTACCTGTTTTCGACCATGGATGGCAACGTAAAATTCGAGCCAAACCCATCAAAACACCCTTGAAGCCATGTTTTTCAATAGCCTGAATCATGTAGTTGGAACAAGTCGGCTCAAAGCGACAAGAGGGTGGAAAGGCTGGTGAGATAAACCGTTGGTAAAAGCGCACAGGCGCTATTAAGATTCGTTTCATTATTTCTTGGTTACAGCCATGGTGTGTAGTTGGCTGATTTCTTTTTTATTAAGACGACGAGATTCTCCTGGACGGAGTCCTGTCAAGTCTAGGTGTCCAAAACGAGTCCGTGACAACTTGTCCACTTGAAGACCAACAGCTTCAAACATCTTTTTAACCTGATGGTTACGTCCTTCATGAATGGTCAACTGTACCACAGAGCGATTTTTAACTGGGTCCACTTTGAGAATTTCATAAACAGCTGGCTTGGTTTTCTTGCCATCAATCTCCAGTCCACGGGTCAAGGGGCGGAGATTATCCTTATTGGCCACACCTTTAACACGCGCGACATAAACCTTGTCAATCTCATTACGAGGGTGAATCATCTCATCCGTAAAATCCCCATCATTGGTCAAAATCAAGACACCTGATGTATCCCAGTCCAAACGACCTACAGGATAGATGCGCTCTTTCACGTTGGGCAAGAGGTCGACAACCGTCTTGCGACCCTTGTCATCTGTCACACTGGAAATGACACCGCGTGGTTTGTTAAGCAGATAATAGACCTTTTCTTCGTTGTAGATAGGCTGGCCTTCAACTTCGACCTTGTCGCCTGACTTGATGGTCGTTGCTAGTTCACGTACCACCTGGCCGTTAACCGTCACCAAGCCTTGCTTGATCAGCTCTTCTGCTTTTCTCCTACTGGCCACACCTGCGTGGGCAATATACTTATTGATTCTCATCTTCTTCTATCCTTTCACCAAATAATTGGCTTTCTTGGGCTTGAATCTCAAGCTCATCAATCACTGGTAATTCTTCTAAATGATTTATCCCCATGTAATCTAGGAAATAATCTGTAGTCACATAGAGGTTGGGGCGACCCAACACTTCTTTTTTCCCGTCTTCTCGTATCAAGTCAAAGGCCTGCAACTTTGCCAAGGCCCCACTCGAGTTGACCCCACGGATGGCATCAATCTCTATCCGTGTGATGGGTTGCTTGTAGGCAATGATGGACAAGGTCTCAAGGGCAGCTCGAGATAAACTCTGGTTGATAGGTGCCTTAGAGTATTCCTTCAAAACCGCTGCAAATTGAGGCTTGGTCACCAATCTATAAGCGCCCCCTGTCTCAATCAGAGCCAAACTGGAATCTGGGTCCTTTTCATACTTCTGGACTAATTTTTCTAAACTCTGTTGGATGCCTGTCGGTGGCAGAGAGAGGAGTTCAGCTAACTGGCGGACTCTAATCCCATCTTCACCCGCTACAAACAAGAGCGCTTCTATTTTTGCTAAAGTACTCATCTTTCCTCTCTATCAAGTCTAGTTTTGGACCACTTGACTTTCTTCCTTCTTTTCCATGAGATAAATATCTCCAAAACTTTCCTCTTGCACAAGGATCAGCTCCTGGGTTTTGATTAACTCTAGGGTTGCCAAAAAGAGGGTAATAACCTCTTGGACATTCTGGGCTTCCTTAAACAAATCCTGCAAGCGCAATTGATCTCGTCCAGTCAAGGACTCTTTCACGATAACCATCATGTCCTCAATCTTATACTCATCCCGCAAGATAGTCGTGTGATTCTGTGCAAACTCCTCTTTTTTCTTGGCTAGGATATTTGAAAAAGCCAAAAAGAGGTCAATGGTCGTCTTGTCATGCACAAGCTCCGCATCTTCGTAAATCAACTCTGTCGGCGCTTTGGAATAGTACTGGGCCCGTTCTTGGTGCTTGGCTTCCAAGTGCTCACCCAAGAGCTTAAACTTACGGTATTCTTCGATTTGAGAGAGAAGATCCTGCTCCAGGTCATCCTCCAAATCTGTCACTTCCGCTACCTTTGGAAGAAGCTTGCGGCTCTTGATCAACATGAGCTGACTGGCCATGACCATGTACTCGCCCGTCACTTCCAGACGCATGGCCTGCAGGGTTGAGACATAGGCTAGATACTGCTCGATGACTTCCGTGATGGGCACATCGTAGATATCCATCTGGTACTTAGAAACCAGGTGCAAAAGCAAGTCCAGGGGCCCTTCAAAATCTTTTAATTTAATATCCATTATCTATATTTTTCTAAGGTCAGGACTGTTTTTAATCCTAATTTTTTTGCAATTTCGTACAAATCGACCTTGTTTTCTATTTGTCTTAGAATAAACTGTTCTCGCAAGGCTTGGGCTGATAAGGCTGGAAAACCTCTCTCCTTGACAAAAGCTTCTAACTGACGAAAGGCCCACTGACGAGAATAGGCTTTCCCTCCCCTTTCAAACAGATAGGTCTGGCCCATCAAGGGTTCTAGCTCTGAAAGCAAGGTCGTGGGAATGGTGACAATCCTCTGTTGGGAAGCCTTCTGGATTCGCAACACCTGAAAATCCAGATTGATATCCGCAACCTTTAGAGCTAAAATCTCACTCGGCAAGAGTCCCATTTCTAGGATTAAGAGTGCTAGCAAGCGACCCTCTGGATAGTCGCTTTCTTGCCAAAAAGAGTCTAGGTCTAACAGTTCTGGCTTTGCGGTCTTCTTTTCAGCTTGTTTAGCTAATTCTAAGCGGTAAAAGCTATCCACTTCTCCTTTTTGATAGAGAAAGTAGAGAAATTGATTACAAGCCGAAATTTTCCGCTTCTGGGCGCTGATTTTCAGACTGGCTAGCTGGACTTGGTAAATCTTGAGACTGGTCTCCGAAATCCGCTCACCCACAATGTCTAAAAATTGCTCCAAATCATACTTATAGGACTGCTTGGAATTGGCAGACAAGCCCTGCTTTTCCTCTAAAAAGGCTGAAATCCTATCTCTCATTTGCATCGAATCTCGTATTCCTTACTAAAGTCATGCAAGAGAGCATTGACTGCCTTGAGGATAGACTTGCGCGTAATAATCCCTTGGAAAATACCTTCTGCGTCCACAACCGGCAAGAAGGACTCATCTACCAGCTTGTGCAAGACCTCCGTAATGGTAAAATCAGGCGAAACAACCGCTACATCCGTTTTGGTCATATGAACGATATCCGTATCTGCCATGATTTCTTGACTCAAGTCATGTTCCATCTGATAAGCCATAATATCTCTGAGCCCAATCGTCCCAACAAACTGTTTTTCATCTGTCACAACAGGAACACGGGTATAGGTCATCTGACTAAGCAAGAGGGTCGCGTGATCCGCATTGTGGGTATCAATCAACACGGCCAGATTTTCAGCAGGGGTCAAAAAAGTTTCCTCCTGTCCCAACAAGAAAGTCTCAAACTCCTTGGCAATCATCGGCTAAACTCCTTAGACAAGCCCGGATACACCTCATGGGCTCGTGTCAAAAAGTCAACTTTGAAATAACTATCATCAATCTCCACACGAGCATAGAGACATTCTCTGATGGTCCCACGTGGTTGACTGATGGAACCTGGATTTAGAAAGAGGGTCTTACCTTCCATCCAAGCGCTTGGCACATGCAAGTGACCATAGAGGCAGATATCGGCCTCTTCTTCCTGAGCCCAGTAGTCCAACTTTTGAAAATTGAAATTAATGTCAAACAAGTGACCATGGGTTTGGATAATCTTGGTCGAACCAAGCTCAGTCACCAAACGTTCTGGGTAGCCGGCGTAAAAGTCCATGTTCCCTTTAACAACACGGATGCCTTCCCAAAGGGGAGAATCAGGACGCAGTTCAGAATCGCCATTATGAAAAACGGCATCAACTTTGCCTACATAGCGATCACGGATTTCTTCCACAATCAAGCTATCGCCATGGGAATCGCTCATTACAATGATGGTTTGCTTTGCCATGATGGAAATACCTCCAAAAGTTTCTTAACGGCTAAGGCGCGGTGAGATTGGCTATTTTTTTCTTCAAGGGTTAATTCAGCTGATGACTTACCTGTCTCTCCTACAAGGAAGAGAGGATCATAGCCAAATCCATTTTCACCCTTAGGTTCAAAGTTAATGTAGCCAGGCCAGTCTGCTTCAACAACCAAGCTTTCCTTGTTTGGACTGGCTACGACTAGGGTTGTATGGAATTGAGCCGAGCGGTCCTTGAGTTCAAAGACCATGGCCAATTCGTGCAAGAGCTTGGCATTGTTTTCACGGTCAGTAGCTCCCACACCTGCGAAACGAGCTGACCAGACACCTGGCAAGCCACCAAGGACATCGACTTTGAGACCTGAGTCATCTGCCAAAACCATCTTGCCCGTTAATTGAGAAATAGTTTCTGCCTTGAGACGGGCATTTTCTTCAAAGGTCATGCCTGTTTCAGCTACTTCAGGTAAGTCAGGATAGTCATTAAGATTTTCCACATCGTAGCCTAGCTTGTCAAAGATAGCTCGGAATTCCTTGGTCTTGCCCTCGTTTCGAGTCGCAATCAATAAGGTTTCTCTGACCTTGTTTGTCTCAAAGAAAGCTTCTACATCAACACCTTCTTTAGGCAATTCTACATGCAGGAGTTGCCCATTTTCAACTAAGAGAAAAGCCCCCTGACGTTGGATGACTTCCACATTTCGTCCCATTTCTTGGTTGAGGATATCTACCACAAAAGACAATAAACGGTAGAGAGAACCATAGCGTAAAACAGTAACAGAAACAGGAAAACCTCGATCCTCATCTCGAAATCTTTGGGCAAACTCCAATAGAGGAAAATCCAAATCATCATCCGTCAACGTCCGGACGCCACCAAAAATACCATAGGACCCGACATACCAGTCCTGTTCATCCTTATATTCATAAATTTTATTTGTCATAATTCTACATGCTCCACATGAATCTCTTTTTCCAGCCATTCTTCACCAATTTGTGCAAAACTTTGGCTACTGGCTGTTGTGTAAAAACGGTGATGAAGTGGTCCAGAATCGCGACCACGATTGATTTCAAAATAATTAAGTAAGACTGAGATGTCCCGTACGCACTCTGCCCCACTATCGATGAGCTGAACCTTGGGCCCCATGACATTTTGAATAATAGGTCTGAGGAGTGGATAATGGGTACAGCCCAAAATCAGGCTATCCACCTTTCCAACCAAGGGACGCAGGGTTTCATAGACCACTTTCTTGGTGACACTGGTTGACAGAGCACCAGACTCCACCAAGGGAGCAAACTTGGGACAGGCCAAACTCTCCACCTGTAAGTCCGGATCCAAATCATGGATTTTCTGACGGTAGATATCTGATTGTACCGTCATGGGCGTTCCAATCACTCCGATTTTCCCACCTTGACTGGACTTGATAGCTGCCGAAGCTCCTGGCAAAATCACACCCAGGACGGGAATATCTAGTTGAGCCTTAATTTCTTCCCAGACGACCGCAGTTGCAGTATTACAAGCAATGACAATCATTTTGACATCCTTGGTCAAGAGAAAGTTGACCAACTGCCAAGTATATTCACGAATTTGCTCAGCAGGACGGGGACCATAGGGAGCCCGCGCCGAATCTCCAATATAGACGATTTCTTCATGGGGAAGCTGGCGCATGAGCTCGCGCACAACAGTCAAGCCCCCGACACCCGAATCCAAAAAACCAATTGGTCGATTATCCATACAGTCTTCTTTCTAGTCTTTTTTCTGATTGATAGTTCATTATGATTATTGATCCTTATGAACTGAATGACAGCCTAATCAACAACTATCTCTCTTAATCATAATCAAATATCAATAGAATGCAAGGAAAAAGTCTCATCCCTAAACCCTTAGCCAACATAGTGAGAAGTCTGGAACTTTCATCCCAGACTTTTCCTTATTTATTTTTTCTTTTTATTGTTAGCAAGGGCTGCCTTTTGTTGGCGGATGATTTGGTGGTAAACTTGTTGTACCTTAGCTTCGCTTGGTTTTTGACCATTTGCACTCAAAAGAGTACGAACTGCTTCAGCATTCAAACGTGGGTTGTCAGCAAATTCTTTTTCGATTTGCTTACGAACCAAGTACATTCCTCCAAGAGCTCCTCCTAGAAAAGCTAGCACAATCAATACAATTGCTAAAAGTAAATCCATCATATTTCTCCTGTTTCTTCTTGAGTCTCTTTCATTATACCACAAACTAGCCACCCTGACTAGTTTGTTTTACGCTTTCATAGATGGAATAGACAGCAAAAAAACCCTGCTTTTCTGCGAAAGAGGGCTCCTTACTGAGTTTAATTTACATAGATAGCCAGTGTTTGATAAGGTTTGAGTAGAATTTTTTCAGACACTTCTGCATCTTTATAGTTTGAAAGTAAAATCTGTCCATTTTGGTAGGCTAGAGGTAAGTCAATTTCCACTTCTGTAGCATAAAAGTTATTGAGCACTAGTAACTTTTGATCCTCATACTGACGTTCAAAAGCGTAGACTTGCTTGCTATCTTCAAAGGCTGGTTTGTAACTTCCTTCTGAGATGATAGGCATTTCTTTGCGAAGTCGAATCAAGTCTTGGTAGAAGGTAAAAGTCGGACCTTGGATTTCATTTTCTACATTGATGTGAGGGTAGGATTTTCCTGCCTTGAGACAAAGAATGTCTACTGTGAATCCTGCATTTTCCAAAGCATCCCACTGCATGGAAATTCGTGAATTATCACGCTACTTAGCCTGAATAATCTGGAAGGCTTCTTCCTGACTTTTTCCTTCTTTTAAGAGCATCTGATAGGCATTGAGCGATTCAACATACACATAATCATCCATGGAATCATAATCAGGGTCAATCATCCCGATTCCCTCGCCCATGTAGATATAAGGTGTCCCACGTGAATTTCGATTTGTAGATTTTGCAAAGCGTAAGAAATAAAAGACTGAGACACTAGATCTCAGCCTTTTTCTTTATCCCAAAACCAATTCATCACTGACTAGACTTTGCCCACTATTTTTCTGGAAGAGATGCATGAGATCTTCAACTGTCAGATGCTTTTTCTCCTCTCCCTTGACATCCACCACTATCTTGCCTTGATAGAGCATAATGAGACGATTTCCGTACTCAATCGCATGGTTCATATCGTGGGTAATCATCAAAGTCGTCAACTGATGGTGTTCCACAATCTTTTGCGTCAAATCCATCACCATTTGACTCGTTTTCGGGTCAAGTGCCGCAGTATGTTCATCCAAAAGCAAAAGTTTGGGTTTCACCAGAGCTGCCATGACTAGGGTCAAGGCCTGTCTTTGTCCTCCTGAGAGATATTGAGTATCTACTTTTAAGCGGTTTTCAAGACCAATATTCAACTCCTTCAAAGCCTCTTGGAACTGGATTCTATCCTTCTCCTTCACGCCCCAACCAAGCCCTCTCTTTTGCCCACGTCTCAAGGCAATAGCCATATTCTCCTCAATCGTCAAACGCGAAGCCGTTCCCATCTTAGGATCTTGAAAAACACGGGCGATATCCTTGGCTCTCTTTCTTACACTCAGATTTTTAATGGATTTGCCTGCCAGTAGAAGGTCCCCCTCGTCCACCGATAGATTGCCAGCCAAGATATTCATCAAAGTGGATTTCCCTGCTCCATTTCCACCAATCACAGAGATAAAATCTCCCTCTTCAACCTCTAAATCTAATCCTTTGAGGACATGGTTCTCATTGACCGTCCCTGCTTCAAATGTTTTGTGAATATTTTCAAGTGTTAACAAACTTGCCATAACTTTCTCCTCCTATTCATTTCTCAATTTCAGACCACGAATCTTTAATCTCTTTTGCAATTCTGGTGCAAATAAAACTAAGGCTAACAAGATTGCATTAAAGAGACGAACCAGATTTTGATCTAGATTTGGAATTTCATAGATATTTAAAATAATCAAACGGTAAACAATAGCACCAATTCCGATGGATAACAAGCGGCCTCCAATGGTCAAGTCGTGTATCAAGACTTCTGCAATAATGACTGCACTCAAACCAACAACGATGGTTCCTGTCCCAGAAGTCACATCTGAAAATCCATCATTTTGGGCAAACAAGGAACCACATAAGGCAATCAAGCCGTTTGAAATCATGTAACCAACAATCTTCATGGTGTCTACATTGACCCCGTTGGCCTCACTCATCGGAATATTGTCTCCAGTCGAACGCAAGACAAGGCCAATCTCCGTTTTCATCAAAAGGGTCAAGACCAAACAAACAAGTAAGAGACAGGCCAAACTGAATGAGAAAACAGCTTCTTCATTTGTCATTCCCAAGCTAGCCAACTGTTTAAAGACAGTTGAAGAATCTCCCAAGGAAAGATTGGGCACACTTCCCATGATTTTAATATTGATTGAATAAAGCCCTGTCAAGGTCACAATCCCTGTCAAGAGAGCTGGGATTTTCATCTTGGTGTGGAGCATTCCTGATACAAGGCCTGCTACCATACCTGCCAGCAAGGCAAGTAAGGTTGCAATCCAAGGATTTGTCCCTGCCTGTATCTGTGATACAACGACAGCTGCCCCCAGAGGAAAGGCTCCTTCAGCAGTCATATCCGCAATATCCAAAATACGGAAAGTCAAGTAGACCCCAATCGCCATAATCGACCACAACAAACCTTCTGATAAACTAGATAACACAAAATTCATCTTAAACCTCCTTATTCCTTGCCTTCTAACTTACTGATATCAATTCCTAGTGCATCTGCCATTTCTTGATTGGTATGCAATTCCAGTTTTTCAGGCAACTCAACTGCTATATTTTCTGGCTTTTCACCTTTTAAAATACGAATCAGCATACGTGCTGTCTGTCTTCCCAATTCTTCATAATTGGTTCCGTAGTTATACAAGCCACCAACAGCAATCATTTCTGTTGAACCACCGAATACTGGAACCTTGTGTTTAATAGAAACCTGCTTGACTGTTTCCATGGTTGATGAAATGATATTATCCGTTGGTACAAAAACCATATCCACCTCTGCCATCAAGCTTTCTGCAGCCGCCTTGACGTTGTTACTGTCCAAGATTGTTTTTTCAACAACAGTAAAGCCTTTTTCTTCCAGAAGACGCTTAGCTTCATCCTTTTGGACAACTGAGTTTGGCTCGCTCTGAGTATAGAGAATTCCAATCGTTTTAGCTTTTGGCAACACTTTCTTTATCAAATTGATTTGGGTTGAAATGGCATCTGATGACTGGTCACTTGTCCCAGTTACATTGCCCCCAGGATGCTCTCTTGACTCAACCAACTTGGCACTGACAGGATCTGTTACCGCTGAAAAGATAACAGGTGTCGTTTGTGTTGTATTGGCCAAGCTCTGAGCAGAAGGCGTTGCGATGGCTAGAACGACATCACTAGATTCTGCTAGTTGCTGGGAAATGGTTTTTAGATTTCGTTGCTCTCCCTGTGCATTTTGCAAATCAATCTCAATATTTTTCCCCTCAACATAGCCTTGCTTGGCCAGCTCATCCACAAAGCCTTCTCTGGTAGCGTCCAAAGATTGATGAGTAATAAACTGCGAAATACCGATACGAAAAACATCTTTTTTCTTATCTGCCTTCAACTGATGCAAACTGATCAGAGAGATCAAGAGAATCCCCACTACCAAGAGGGGTGCTAGTAATTTTCGAACAACTTTCATAATGAAACTCCTTCTCAGAAAAGATAA
>NZ_JBBJZX010000075.1:0-9755 GCF_038148935.1 Streptococcus pseudopneumoniae
AAAACAAGAAAAGCTTATGAGAAGTTTTTGGTCTTTTCATAAGCTTTTTTTATCTATTCTTCCAGGCTTGGTAACGGGTATCAATCAATAATTGGGTAAGGCGTCCCATGGTTTCCCTTTCTTCTTGGGTGAGGGATTGAGCTTGGACGAAGAGATGACGAATGTGTTCGATAGCCTTTAAGGAAGCCAAGTCATTGATAGAAGTAATACCAGAATCAAGAATGGTGCCAAAGAAAAGGTCGAAGTAAAGTTGAAGTTCCTCGTCAGGGACTGTGGCTACCCACTCCTTGAAGGTTATGTCTACTTGTTGACTATCGCTGTTGGTCTTATCCAGTTGGATGAAGTGCTTGTCCTCAATCTGCCAACTAAAGGTATCGTGCTGGGCAATACCACCCAGGGCAGTACTTTGAACGATGATTTGGTGGGCAGGGATTTCCATCATCATACCGATGATGGAACCTTGTGGGATAAAGACCTTGGTTCTATCCATTATCCTTTGATAGCCCTCGGTTTGTGTCAGTTCTTTGTGGAGACCAGGCGCATCAAAGGTATAAACTGCTGTGATCTGATTTTGCAAGCTTTGCTCAATTTGACTAGCCGCATAGATGGCTAGATTTCCTCCCTTGGAATGCCCAGCCAGAATGACCTTCTGCTTAGGATAGTGGGCAAAAAAGTTCTTTAAATAGCGGAGGGCGTGCTTTTGTGCAGGAATTTCCTTAATATAAGTCAGGTGAAAATCTTCCTTCCAGCCAATGATACTGTCATCTGTCCCACGAAAGACAATCAGATAGGTATCGAGAGTGAGGCGGTAGCTCATAGCCGCAAATTGTTTTTGCAGCTCAGGATCAATGTCATTGATAAAATGGGAGAGTTTGCAATTTTTGAAACGTTTGTGTTGAGCTAGTTCATCTAATAGCTGGAGGCGATTTTTGCTGGTCAACATGTTAGATTCTCTTGGAACCTGAGGAGCCAGGTCTAAAAGTCGCTGAGGAGCTGTGGAAACCAGATTATCAAAGGAGAGGTAGGTGATTTCTGTTAAGGCTAGAATGTCTAATTCATTTAAAGGAAGGTCGTAAAAGGAATCGTGTGCGACATCTTTCAGATAATCAAAAATATTGGCCATAAGAGCTCCTTTCTTTTTATTTATCTTATCAAATTTCCATTAAATTAGCTATTCTTTGATAGTTGAAAACAAGCTCTTTCAAATTCAGTTTCAGGCCTTCTAGCATGGAAAAATCTGTTATAATAATAGAAAAGGAGAAGCGCATGCACAAGATTTTATTAGTAGAAGATGATCAGGTCATTCGGCAACAAGTCGGAAAAATGCTCTCTGAATGGGGATTTGAAGTGGTTCTGGTAGAAGACTTTATGGAAGTTTTGAGTCTATTTGTTCAGTCGGAGCCTCATCTGGTTCTCATGGATATTGGTTTGCCCTTGTTTAATGGCTATCACTGGTGTCAGGAAATCCGCAAGATTTCTAAGGTCCCCATCATGTTTCTGTCTTCCAGAGACCAGGCGATGGATATTGTCATGGCAATCAATATGGGCGCGGATGACTTTGTGACCAAGCCTTTTGACCAGCAGGTTCTTTTAGCCAAGGTTCAGGGCTTGTTGCGTCGTTCCTATGAGTTCGGGCGTGACGAGAGTTTACTGGAATACGCCGGTGTGATCCTCAATACCAAATCCATGGATTTACATTATCAAGGCCAAGTCTTGAATTTGACCAAGAACGAATTCCAGATTTTACGCGTTTTGTTTGAGCATGCTGGCAATATCGTAGCACGTGACGACCTCATGCGGGAACTTTGGAACAGTGACTTTTTCATTGATGACAATACCCTCTCAGTTAATGTGGCTCGCTTGCGTAAAAAATTGGAAGAGCAGGGCTTGGTAGGATTTATCGAAACCAAGAAAGGAATAGGGTACGGACTGAAGCATGCTTGATTGGAAACAATTTTTTCTAGCCTATCTGCGCTCTCGTAGTCGTCTGTTTGTCTATCTGCTTGCTTTAGCATTTCTGGTCTTACTCTTTCAGTTTTTATTTGCCAGTCTAGGAATTTACTTTCTCTACTTTTTCCTCTTGTGTTGCTTTGTAACCATTTTATTTTTCACTTGGGATATATTAGTAGAAATGCAAGTCTATCGTCAGGAAATTCTCTATGGGGAGAGGGAAGCCAAGTCTCCTTTGGAAAGAGCTTTAGCAGAAAAATTAGAAGCGCGTGAGATGGAACTCTATCAGCAGAGGTCAGATGCAGAAAGAAAACTGACAGATTTGCTGGATTACTATACCTTGTGGGTTCATCAGATTAAGACTCCCATTGCAGCTAGTCAACTCTTAGTTGCAGAAGTAGCCGATCGCCAACTGAAGCAGCAACTAGAACAGGAAATTTTCAAAATTGACTCCTATACCAATCTAGTCTTGCAGTACCTGCGTTTAGAAAGTTTTCATGATGATTTGGTCTTAAAGCAGGTTCACATCGAAGACTTGGTTAAGGAAATACTTCGTAAATATGCTCTTTTCTTTATTCAAAAAGGTTTGAGCGTCAATCTACATGACCTTGATAAAGAAATTGTGACGGATAAAAAGTGGCTGCTAGTAGTCATTGAGCAAATCATCTCCAACAGTCTCAAGTACACCAAGGAAGGTGGTCTGGAGATTTATATGGACGGTCAAGAGCTCTGTATCAAGGATACGGGAATCGGGATAAAAAACAGTGATGTTCTCCGAGTCTTTGAACGTGGCTTTTCAGGATACAATGGTCGTTTGACCCAGCAGTCATCTGGTCTTGGCCTCTATCTATCTAAGAAAATTTCTGAAGAACTGGGTCATCAGATTCGGATCGATTCTGAGGTCGGAAAAGGAACGACAGTAAGGATTCAGTTTGCTCAAGTGAACTTAGTACTTGAGTGAGAATAGACAATGAGGTTGAGTTAAAACTCATTTTTTCCAAGAATTGAGTTTTTACCCAATCTCTTTTTGCTATATTTCAGGATATTTGAAGACTGTTTTTTACAAAACGAATAATAGAATTTTTAATACGGATATAGTATAGATACTGCTTCAAAGTGAAGTTTTGTATGCTTTATACTTTTATTGAGTATAAAATCTATAAACTAAGGTGGAATTACAAAAATTAATTTGAGATGAAGTGAATTGTAGTCTTGGGAAATATCTCCTATTCGATTTCAGAATGAATCGCTGATACAGGATTAAAAGAACTGTTTCCAAAGAATTATTGAATGTATCGAATACACACATTCTATTGATTTTGAACCAGTTTTTAATTTCTAAATGTTATAATAGTTTTATCAAGTAAAAGGAGACTGCCATGATTGGAGACAATATAAAATTCTTACGAAAATCACATAATCTGATATAAGCAGAATTTTCACGGATTGTGGGTGTGTCACGAAATAGCCTAAATCGTTAGAAAAACTGAAAAAGCTTACTTTCAATAGAAGTATTGAAAATATTCATTTTACATCTATCAAAGAAACATGGGATAGACCTATATTTTACAAAATAGCAAATTATATTTTGAATGATAGTAAAAACTGCAGTACTTGTGTGATTTACAATTATTGCACTCAATGTCCTGGTATCTCACTATCTGAAACAGGGAATAGTAGAGATTGTTCTGCGATATGTAAAAAAACGCATTAGCAAGGAGTATCGTATATGCTACCATATCTTAAAACTATTAGATGGTATCTCTTCTTTAATTTTCTTTTTGGTGTAGTATCGAATATCTGCACAGCTTTGTTACCGTATTTCACGCAGGCATTAATCAAAGGGGATTATCAAGTAGCTCTATATGGTTACTCTATGTCAGTGGCAGGCTATTTGAGTTGTAACTATATCCAAATGCTACTGGATTGGAAGCAGGGGATTATCTTTTCGACTACTTTGAAAAATGAGTGGTTTCGTTCACTTCTGGGACTCAGTCACCACGATTTCAAGCAGAAAACAGTAGCAGAGTATATTTCCTATCAATCTAATGACCTAGATTCGTTGGAAAAGGATTACCTTCCTCCATTGATGAGTTTTATCAAACAAATTTTACGTATCATCATTTACGCTTTCATTATTAGCAGAACAATTAATCCTATTGTATCACTGATTTTAATCTTTTCCACTGGAATTAGTATTCAAATTCCTAAAATCGTTGGGAAGTTGACCGCTAATCGTAGACAGGTTTACTTGAAAAAACAAGGAGATTACTATCGAACTTTGGAGGATTTGCTCATGGGACATCATTTGGTAAATAAACTAACTATGTCGCATTTTTTGAATCAACAAAAGAGTTCTCTAAAGAATTTGCAGGATAAGTATTTTAAGTATGGTTTGACAAAAATTACAGGCATCTTATTGACAGGTGTTTCTTTTGAATTCATTAGTCTTGTTCTGTTTATTTATTTAGCCTACTCTCTATCTCACCAGCAACTCGGTATTCCTGAGGTGGTGGCGAGTTTCGGATATATTAATGCTTTTTCTGAACCAATACAGGAAATCCTTTATGATTTACAAATGTTAGAGTCCGTAAAGCCTGTAATCAAGAGTTTTCAAAACATTGTTGGGAGACCCGTTTCAGTTCAAGCACCTCAACATTCTTTTGATACGATTACTTTGAAAAATATTTCCAAACAACTGGGAGAATCAAAATTGATAATTACTTCCGCTACGATTCAAAAAGGGGATAAAATTGCGCTTATTGGTAAGAATGGGTCTGGAAAAAGTAGTCTTCTCAATATTTTAAATGGAACAGATGAAGATTTTGAAGGACAAATTGTGCTAGATGGGCTTGTTTTGGACCATCTTTGGGGAAGATTCGGTATGATTCTGCAACAAGAACATACATTTATTTCGAGTTATGAAAATAATGTAACGCTATTCAATAGTTTCAATGAAAAATTCAGAGAAGAAGATTTTGAAAAAATTCCACCACAATCCCTGTCAGGTGGTCAGCAACAACGAATGTATTTAAATCGTGAGAAAAATCGTAAAAATCCATTGCTTATCCTAGACGAACCTTTCTCTGCCTTGGATACTAATCAGTTTAAAATGGAATTGGAAAGAGTTCTGGAACTACCAAGTGCCGTCATTGTTACTTTACATCGCCAAAACGAATTATTAAGTAAGTTTGATCAAGTTTGGGAAATTAAGAATGGAGAACTTGTAATTTTGAAATAGCTAAATTATAAAGAATAAAACGCATAGTATCAAGGTCATTCAACACCTGATATTATGCGTTTTTCTGATTTTAAGGACTTTTTACTAGGCTCTTATTTCTCAACGCGTGATTTGTTGGCGATATCAGCTAGGATAGCTTGAACAAAATCATCTACTGAGACAGTTTGTGTTTCTTTTTGGCCGTAGCGACGAACGTTGACTGTTCCGTCTTCCATTTCCTTGTCCCCAACGATCAATTGGTAAGGAATCTTGCTTGTTTGTGAAGCACGGATCTTGAACTGCATTTTTTCATTGCGCTCATCTACGTCTGCACGGACACCGCGGTCACGGAGTTTTTTAGCTACTTCCCAAGCGTAGTCCACGTGTTTTTCGTTAGATACTGGGATGAGGGTTACTTGGTGTGGTGCAAGCCATGTTGGGAAGGCACCCTTGTAGTTCTCAATCAAGATAGCTGTGAAGCGTTCCATAGTTGAGATAACTCCACGGTGGATCATAACTGGACGGTGTTCTTCACCATCAGCTCCGATGTATTTGAGGTCGAAGCGTTCTGGAAGCAAGAAGTCAAGTTGGATAGTAGAAAGAGTTTCTTCTTTTCCAAGGGCTGTCTTAACTTGAATATCCAATTTTGGTCCGTAGAAGGCTGCTTCACCTTCGGCTTCAAAGTAGTCCACACCCATTTCATCAAGGGCTGCACGAAGCATGGTTTGGGCATTTTCCCACATCTCATCGTTATCAAAGTACTTGTGAGTATCTTGAGGGTCGCGAAGAGAGAGGCGGAAGCGGTACTCATTCAAGTTGAAGTCTCCGTAAACATCGATAATTAACTGAAGGGCACGTTGGAATTCTTCTTGGATTTGTTCTGGAGTAACGAAGAGGTGACCGTCGTTGAGTGACATTTCACGTACACGTTGAAGACCAGTAAGGGCACCAGATTTTTCATAACGGTGCATCATACCGATTTCAGCGATACGGATTGGCAACTCACGGTATGAGTGAACATGGTGTTTGAAGACTTGGATGTGGTGTGGGCAGTTCATTGGACGAAGGACAAATTCTTCCCCGTCACCCATGTCCATAGTTGGGAACATGTCTTCTTGGTAGTGATCCCAGTGACCAGAAGTCTTGTAAAGTTCAACAGAAGCAAGTGGTGGAGTGTAGACGTGTTGGTAGCCTGAAGCTAGCTCTTTGTCTACGATGTAGCGTTCCAACTCACGACGAATAGTCGCACCATTTGGCAACCAGAATGGAAGCCCTTGACCGACTTCTTGAGAAATCATGAAGAGGTCAAGCTCTTTACCAAGTTTACGGTGGTCACGTTCCTTAGCTTCTTCACGCATTTGAAGGTAGTTTTTCAAGTCTTTCTTGTCAAACCAAGCTGTACCATAGATACGTTGCATCATAGCGTTGTCGCTATTTCCACGCCAGTATGCACCTGCTACATGGAGAAGGTGGAAGATTTGGATGCGACCTGTTGATGGGACGTGAGGGCCACGGCAGAGGTCTACATATTCACCTTGACGATAGATAGTCAAACCGCCTTCGTCTTCAGAGTGTTCTTCAATCAATTCCAACTTGTAAGGGTCGTTCTTGAAGATTTCACGTGCCTCGTCTTTAGTCACTTCTTCACGGATTGATGGGAAGTTTTCTTTAACGATTTTTTGCATTTCTTCTTCGATACGAGGAAGGTCTTCGTTAGAGATTTGACCAGCTGTGTTGTCAGTATCGTAGTAGAAACCATCTTCGATGGCTGGACCAACTCCCAAGTGAATGTCTGGGAAAAGACGACGAGCTGCTTGGGCGAACAAGTGAGCAGCTGAGTGACGTAGGATTGGAAGGGCATCTTCGTGATCAGGTGTCACAATTTCGATGCTTCCATCTTCAGTGATAGCACGAGTAGTGTCGATGAGTTTGCCGTTGAATTTACCAGCCAAGGCCTTTTTAGCTAGGGAATTGCTGATAGATTGAGCAATTTCAAAAGTTGTAACGCCAGATTCGAATTCACGAACAGCGCCGTCTGGGAAAGTAATGTTAATCATGATGTTCTCCTTTTTATTATTTCATAGTTTTTAAGCATTGACTTTTTTGCAGACTACTTCCTAGTCTTAATGTTCAATTGCTTTTCTTTATCAGAGAGGAAGTTTTCCATTTCCGTCAGAATGTCTATATCCAGACGTTGAGAAAGTTCTACTAGCCACCAGATATTTTCTGAAAGTTTTTGTTCCAGTGTGTAGGGTGTTTCATCATAGTAGCGTCCTTGCTTTGTCATCACCAATCGTTGGAAATTTCCAATATCATTAGACAAAGCCAAGAGGTCTTCTTCTACCGTCCACTTGGAATCATGATGCTTAACTTCCAGTTTGTGATAAGCTTGTCGGATTGCCCCACAGCGCTCCACTAATTCTTGCAACTCCATAGTTAGCCTCCTCATAAAAAATTGCGACATCCTCGAAAGGACGTCGCAACGTGGTTCCACCTTCATTTATGTACCTCAAAAGAGAGGGACACCTCTGATTGGCTCTAACGTGGCCACCGTTTTATGTTTTCATAAAAAACTCAAGAGTAGTATCAGTTTAGGCTCTCTATGCGTTTCCAGCAACCACGCACTCTCTAGTAGAAAGGGACTAAGTGACTTGTCTCTATGGATTATTATAGCATGATTGTGAGATTTTTCAAGGATTTTGTGAAAGTTTTTTGTTTTTCATTTTTGTAGAATATGCTTGATGCCAATACCGGAAGCCATGCCCACCAGAGCCAAGGTTTCATAGATTAGAAAGTAAATTAGTATAAACTCACCAAAAGTTATGATAGTAAAGCAAAAGAGCAGTCCGTTACCAATTAACCACCAAAGTGAGAAACGGAATCGGTAGCTATAGAGTAGCGATACAATCAAGATTACCAGAGGTGTAAAGAAGAGAATATTATTTACGTAGAGACTCTTGAGAAAAAGGGGGTCAGAAATGATTAGTGATAACAACTGATAAAGTGGCCAATAAAAGAAAAATATGACCAGATAGTAGGGGACATGGGAATAGAATCTAGGCATGATAATCACCTCGTTTAAAAACAGATAACTTGGATTTCTTGCTATGATTATTATAGCATGTTTAAAACAAGAAAGTAAATCTGTTGACAAAGAAGTTAGTTATTGGTAGAATAGGGATTGTCGTAAAGACAAATAACTTCTTCTTGGTTACAGGCATGCCAACCTGTCACTCGGATGAAGCCAAATAAAAAGGAGAAACATCATGGCAATCTCAAAAGAGAAAAAAAATGAAATCATCGCACAATATGCACGTCACGAAGGTGATACAGGTTCAGTAGAGGTTCAAGTTGCTGTCCTTACTTGGGAAATCAACCACCTTAACGAACACATCAAACAACACAAAAAAGACCACGCTACTTACCGTGGATTGATGAAAAAAATCGGTCGCCGTCGTAACTTGCTTGCATACTTGCGTAAAAACGACGTTAACCGTTACCGTGAGTTAATCAACTCTCTAGGACTTCGTCGCTAATCTTGCGTCTAAACCGTTTCTATACTTCGTTGGCTTCGGCTCGATGTACCATTAGTACAATCTTCGCCTCGTCGCCTAGTCTATAAACGGTTTATCCAGCAAGACTGGAGCTCTTTGATTTTCAGAGGGCTTTTTACGTTGTCACCTTACCTTGGTATGCTCAAGTATTATCTTTGGTTACGGTTCCTAGCACTGTAAGGTAAAATAAACCAGATCTTCTCCCTTCGGGGAGATTTTTTTTGTTTCACTGAAAGTTTCGTACGATCTTCGCCTCGTCGCCTAGTCTATAAACGATTTATCCAGCAAGAATTATGATGCTAAGGGCGTCAAAAATCCGTATGAAAATAGGGAAAGGACACCGTGTTCGATGAACACAAGGAGTTTCATCTTTTTCACTAGGATTTTAGCCCGGGCTCAAATCAGCTCTCTGACTTCAGAGGGCTCTTTTATTGAGGTTTTATCGGTCACAATTTTGGAGACTACAAAAACTTCAAATGGTATCAGCTAATTACACCATAAAGGTGCGTAGCTACTCAGCGAGTAGCTGTCTGCAAGCTCCATCGGAGAGCCCACACTTTACGAAGTAAAGTATAGTATGTTATACTTTACATGGAAGTAGTCGCCGAATTCCAGTTAGAAATTACTTTGTAACTACGTTTTGAGGAGGAGTAAAATGCTTTCCTATGTTCGAAATTACCCACTAGCGATAGCTAAATTAATGTGTCTGTGCTCTCCTAAAATCTGCTGATTTATTACTGACTAATACAGGAGGGTTTTTTATGGGACAGACAATCATATCTGCTATTGGTGTTTATATTTCCACCAGTATCGATTATTTAATTATTTTATTTATTTTATTTGCACAGCTATCACAGAATAAACAAAAATGGCATATTTATGCGGGGCAATATCTAGGCACAGGCTTACTTGTAGGGGCGAGTTTAGTTGCTGCTTATGTCGTTAATTTCGTGCCTGAAGAATGGATGGTTGGATTGCTTGGTTTAATCCCTATCTATTTAGGGATTCGCTTTGCAATTGTTGGAGAAGGT
>NZ_JBBJZX010000076.1:0-9474 GCF_038148935.1 Streptococcus pseudopneumoniae
GGAAGGGCGATGAGGATAGCACCTGCTGAGAAGTAGGCAATCTTCAAGTTCTTCGCATTGTTAACGAAGGTTTGGAGACCAACGGCAACAGTAAAGTATTCTTTCTCACGAAGCAAGAAACTAGAGAGGATGTAGTCCCCGAAAGGTCCCATGAAGGCCCAGAGAGCTTGTACGGCAACCATTGGGCGAACAAGTGGAAGAACAATTTGCCAGAAGCGGCGGAAGTGTCCTGCACCGTCTAGTTTTGCAGATTCGTCTAAAGACATTGGCACTGTATCGAAGTAGCCTTTCATGAGCCAAGCATTCATCGGGATACCACCACCAACGTAGAGGAAGATGAGGAACCAGCTGTGGTTAAGGGCGTTCAACATAAGCGCCATAACGAAGAAGGCTGTCAAAGCGGCCATGGTTGGCACCATTTGGATAATCAAGAAGAAAACCAAACTTTGTTTACGAGCCAAGAAGTTATAACGGCTGTAAGCATAACCAGCAAGTACGATGATACTTGTTTGAACAGCCATGGTAATCAAGGCGATAATCAAAGTGTTGAGGTACCAAGTGCCGTACAAGGTTTCAGTGAAGAGGCCTTTAAAGTTATCAAAATTGAGGTCGATGTTAGTATCTAGTTTAAAGGCTGAGACGTTACCTGCTTTAAAGGCTGACATGATGGTAATCAAAAGTGGATAGATAATGACAATTGATAGACCAATCAGGTAAAGGTAAGTAAGGGTTTGAGTCAGTCTACGTTTGAGTTTAATTGAGTTATTCATCTTAGACGTCCTCCATATCAAATGCGTGTAGTTTCTTGAATGCGATCATAGAGATTGAGATGACAATGATAGAGATAATCAAGGTAACAGCTGCCGCCATTGAGTATTGAGGAGATGTACCTGTTGTCAAACGGTAGATCCATGAGATCAAGATATCGGTTGAACCAGCTCCACCACCGACACTACCAGGTCCTCCACCATTGAAGAGGTACATGATAGAGAAGTTGTTAAAGTTGAAGGTGTATTGGCTAATCAAAGTAGGTGCCGCAACAGCCAAAATCATTGGGAAAGTGATGTTGCGGAATTTTTGCCAAGCATTAGCACCGTCAATATAAGCTGCTTCGTAAAGGTCGTTAGGAATAGATTGCAAGATACCCAAGGTCAAAACGTAGATGTATGGGAATCCGAGCCAACCTTGCATCATAATCAAGGCAATCTTAGTCCAAGTTGGGTCTGTTTTCCAAGGAATAAGAGCCCCATCAAGGAAAGGAAGGAATTTAGCAAAGATTGGCAATACTTGAGTGTTGATAGCTCCGACACTATCGTTAAACATGTTTGAGAATGTCAAGATAGTGATGAAGGCTGGAACAGCCCAAGGAAGAAGGAAAATAACACCGAAGATACGTTTTCCTTTGATAAATGGCTGGTTAGCAATGATAGCTGTGAAGATACCAATCACGATCTGCAAAGTTGAGGCAGATAAAGCCCAGATGATAGTCCAAGAAAGAACAGAACCAAAGGCAGAACGGAAGGTACTCAAGCTCCAAATGTTTGTAAAGTTGGTCAAACCAACCCAGTCCAACAATTTGTTTGGTGGTAAGTGTTGGAAGTCATAGTTAGTAAAGGCGATCATCAAGGTTACGATAACTGGGAAGATAATCGCAAAAGTCATGGCAACATAAGATGGAATGATCAAGAGGTAAGGGAAGCCATTTTCATAGATTCCTTTGATCATTTCTTTGAGGGTACGTGGAACTGGAATTCCATTGTTAATGCGTTTTGCAATCGTATGTGCATCTTTAATATTTGCGAAATAAAAGAGTACATAAACGACTACAAAGATTAAATGGAAGGCACCACGAATCAGCATAAAGAGGGAATTGTCACGACCTGGCTTGTCACCAAGAGTGATGAGATTGCTCAATTCAGGGGCTGCAAGTGCTAGGAAGTAAAGGACAAATACGATGGTTACACCAAGGAAGATAAAACCTTTGGCTTTTTGTTTATTGTAAATCTGTCCTAACCCAGGAATGATAGACAGCAGGGCTGCTTTACTAGGTTGTTGCTTTTCCATAATAACTCCTTTCATAGGATACTGCTTTTTTATAAGAAAGCTAAATTATTTGTGTTTCTATTGATAAATTCAAAGGGGGATTTGATTTCCACCCCCCTTGAACAAATTTGTTATTCACCAAATTTTTGTTTGATTGTTTCTTTAATCAATGTTACAGCATCGTTAGCAGATGTTTTCGCATCTTTTTGACCACTTACAGCATCAAAGAGCATGTTTTTCGCTGGATCCCAAACTGCAGACATTTGAGAGATGTTTGGCAGTGGCTGAGTGCTCTTGAACTGTTTGATAACAGCTGTTGTCAACTCATCGTTTTTACCTTCAGCGTATGAACGAGCTTCAGTATTCGCTGGGATTTCGTTAGTCTTATCGTATAAGGCTTTTTGTTGTTCAGTTGAAACAAGGAAGTCTACAAATTTTTGAGAAGCTTCAAGGTTCTTAACGGCTTGAGGGATGACCCAGGCTTTACCACCACCGAATGCAGCATATTCTTTTCCATTTGGAAGAGTTGGAATAGTTGCAACTCCGTAGTTTACTTTAGCATCTTTGAAAGCTTGAGCTTTCCAAGGTCCGTCGATGATAGCAGCTGTTTTACCTTCTTGGAAATGAGTTTGGATCAAGTTTCCAGCGCCTTCAGTATCTTGCATACCTTTAGGCCATTTTTCATACCAAGATTTAGCGTAGTTGATACCTGCGATAGAACCGTCGTTGGCAAGACCGATGTCTTTAGGATCTTTACCATTTTGACCGAATACGTATCCGCCGTTACCAGCAAGAAGTCCGTATGCATAGTAGAAGTTTGTCCAGTCAGCTAGGAAGGCAGTAGTTTTGCCATCTTCTCCAGCGAAGGCATATTTGCTATCTTTAGCAAGGTTTTCTAAGTCAGCAAATGTTTTTGGAGCATCTTTTACCAAGTCTTTGTTGTAGTACATAACAAGTGACTCGATAACGGCAGGAGCACCGTAAACTTTACCATTAGCAGCGGTTACAAGAGATTTAGTTGTGTCGTCTGTTTTAGCACCATCGCTCAATTTCACTTCTGAAAGTTGTCCGTCAGAACCAAGGCTACCTACACGGTCGTATGGAGCCATCATAATATCAGGGACATTACCAGATTGGTTGTCAAGTGAAAGTTTATCAAGACCTCCTAGAGCATCACCAGTTTTAAGAGTAATTTTTACGCCAGCTTCTTTTTCATAAGCTTTAGCAATCTCTTCAATATAGCTCTTATATCCTTCGTCTACATATACAGTGAGTTCTTTGGTTTCAGATGAACCAGAATCAGCAGGCTTATCAGCAGTTTTGCTTCCGCAAGCTACCAAAAGCAAGCTAGCAAGTGTAACAGTTCCAAGCACAGCAGCGCTCTTCGTGAATTTAGATGACATAGTGTATTCCTCCTAAAGAATAACAAGTTTTATTGACAAGAAAAACGCAAACGTTTTCCTTTATGAGCTTAGTATAGCACAAATAGAAAACGGTTGCAAGTGTTTTTGTCAAAAATTTTAAAAAAATTTTAAGCTTGATTTGATAGCATGATTTTGCTTTTTAATAGAAGAAAAGTATGAAATAGATAAGAATACAGTGTTTTTAATAAAAAATAGATGGAATCTGTCTAAAGAGGGAAATCAGGAGGGGCTACCTCCCTATTTCTAATCCCTATCTATTTTTTATAGACCTTTGTGTCTTTTTGCATATAAATTAAAGCTTCCTGAAGGAGGATTTGCACCTTGTAGACTGTTCTGTGAGAGTCAAATTTTAGGATTAGATAGTTTTAAGTTATCTTTGCTAAAATGGGTTAGTCTCCTTAAAAATAATCAAAAAAGTTTTTTTAAAAACGCTTGCAATTATGCTTGAAAAGGAGTATACTTATAAGTAGCGCAAACGTTTGCGTCTGCAAAAATACGCAACGTTCCATTATTTTAACACATGAGGTGCTATTATGAAAAAACGTCAAAGTGGTGTGTTGATGCACATCTCTTCTCTTCCAGGAGCTTACGGAATCGGATCATTTGGTCAAAGTGCTTACGACTTCGTTGATTTCTTGGTTCGTACAAAACAACGTTACTGGCAAATCCTTCCATTAGGAACAACTAGTTACGGGGATTCTCCTTACCAATCTTTCTCAGCTTTCGCAGGAAACACTCATTTTATCGATTTAGATATCTTGGTGGAGCAAAGTTTGTTGGAAGCAAGTGACCTTGAAGGAGTTGACTTTGGTAGTGATGCGTCTGAAGTTGACTATGCTAAAATCTACTATGCACGTCGTCCTCTTTTAGAAAAAGCTGTGAAACGTTTCTTTGAAGTCGGAGATGTTAAAGATTTTGAGAAATTTGCTCAAGACAACCAATCATGGCTTGAGCTCTTTGCTGAGTATATGGCTATCAAAGAGCATTTTGACAATCTTGCTTGGACTGAATGGCCAGATGCAGATGCTCGTGCTCGTAAAGCTTCAGCACTTGAAAGCTACCGTGAGCAATTAGCAGACAAATTGGTTTACCACCGTGTGACTCAATACTTCTTCTTCCAACAATGGTTGAAATTGAAAGCTTATGCTAACGACAACCACATTGAAATCGTTGGGGACATGCCAATCTACGTAGCGGAAGATTCAAGCGATATGTGGGCAAATCCACATCTCTTCAAGACAGATGTCAACGGTAAAGCAACTTGCATCGCAGGATGCCCACCAGATGAGTTTTCTGCAACTGGTCAGCTTTGGGGTAACCCAATCTATGACTGGGAAGCAATGGACAAAGACGGCTACAAATGGTGGATTGAACGCTTGCGTGAAAGCTTCAAAATCTACGATATTGTTCGTATCGACCACTTCCGTGGTTTTGAATCTTACTGGGAAATCCCTGCTGGTTCTGATACAGCAGCACCTGGTGAATGGGTGAAAGGGCCTGGCTACAAGCTTTTTGCAGCTGTTAAGGAAGAACTTGGTGAGTTAAACATCATCGCAGAAGATCTTGGTTTCATGACAGACGAAGTTATCGAATTGCGTGAACGTACTGGCTTCCCAGGAATGAAGATTCTTCAGTTTGCCTTCAACCCAGAAGACGAAAGCATCGATAGCCCACACTTGGCACCTGCTAACTCAGTTATGTACACAGGAACTCACGATAACAACACGGTTCTTGGTTGGTACCGTAACGAGATTGATGATGCGACTCGTGAGTACATGGCTCGCTACACTAATCGTAAAGAATACGAAACAGTGCCACATGCTATGCTTCGTACAGTCTTTTCATCAGTTAGCTTCATGGCAATTGCAACTATGCAAGATTTGCTAGAATTGGATGAGACAGCTCGTATGAACTTCCCATCTACCCTTGGTGGAAACTGGTCTTGGCGTATGACTGAAGAACAATTGACACCAGCTGTCGAGGAAGGTTTGCTTGACTTGACAACAATCTATCGCCGAATTAATGAAAATTTGGTAGAATTAAAGAAATAATACAATATCAGGAGACATCTTAAACATGTTATCACTACAAGAA
The DNA here is from genome assembly GCF_038148935.1 of Streptococcus pseudopneumoniae. Taxonomy (GTDB): domain Bacteria; phylum Bacillota; class Bacilli; order Lactobacillales; family Streptococcaceae; genus Streptococcus; species Streptococcus pseudopneumoniae_U. Next base: position 5,562 of record NZ_JBBJZX010000076.1, read on the forward strand.
TTTGTACAAAATCGTTACAATAAAACCATTGCAGAATGTAGCAATGAAGAGCTTTACCTTGCTCTTCTTAACTACAGCAAGCTTGCAAGTAGCCAAAAACCAGTTAACACTGGTAAGAAAAAAGTTTACTACATCTCAGCTGAGTTCTTGATTGGTAAACTCTTGTCAAACAACTTGATCAACCTTGGTCTTTACGACGATGTCAAAAAAGAACTTGCTGCTGCAGGTAAAGACTTGATCGAAGTTGAAGAAGTTGAATTAGAACCATCTCTTGGTAATGGTGGTTTGGGACGTTTGGCTGCCTGCTTTATCGACTCAATTGCGACTCTTGGTTTGAATGGTGATGGTGTTGGTCTTAACTACCACTTTGGTCTTTTCCAACAAGTTCTTAAAAACAACCAACAAGAAACAATTCCAAATGCATGGTTGACAGAGCAAAACTGGTTGGTTCGCTCAAGCCGTAGCTACCAAGTGCCATTTGCAGACTTTACTTTGACATCAACTCTTTATGATATTGATGTTCCTGGTTACAAGACAGAAACGAAGAACCGCTTGCGTTTGTTTGACTTGGATTCAGTTGATTCTTCTATTATTAAAGACGGTATCAGCTTTGACAAGACAGATATCGCTCGCAACTTGACTCTCTTCCTTTACCCAGATGATAGTGACCGTCGAGGTGAATTGCTCCGTATCTTCCAACAATACTTCATGGTTTCAAACGGTGCGCAATTGATCATCGACGAAGCAATCGAAAAAGGAAGCAACTTGCATGACCTTGCTGACTACGCAGTTGTCCAAATCAACGATACTCACCCATCAATGGTGATCCCTGAATTGATCCGTCTTTTGACTGCACGTGGTATCGAGCTTGACGAAGCAATCTCAATCGTTCGTAGCATGACTGCCTACACTAACCACACAATCCTTGCTGAAGCGCTTGAAAAATGGCCTCTTGAATTCTTGCAAGAAGTGGTTCCTCACTTGGTACCAATCATCGAAGAATTGGATCGCCGCGTGAAAGCAGAATACAAAGATCCAGCTGTTCAAATCATCGATGAGAGCGGACGTGTTCACATGGCTCACATGGATATCCACTACGGATACAGCGTTAACGGGGTAGCAGCACTCCATACTGAAATCTTGAAGAACTCTGAGTTGAAAGCCTTCTACGACCTTTACCCAGAAAAATTCAACAACAAAACAAACGGTATCACTTTCCGTCGTTGGCTCATGCACGCTAACCCAAGCTTGTCTCACTACTTGGATGAGATTCTTGGAGACGGCTGGCACCATGAAGCTGATGAGCTTGAAAAACTCTTGTCTTATGAAGATAAAGCAGCTGTCAAAGAAAAATTGGAAAGCATCAAGGCTCACAACAAACGTAAATTGGCTCGTCACTTGAAAGAACACCAAGGTGTGGAAATCAATCCAAACTCTATCTTTGATATCCAAATCAAACGTCTTCACGAGTACAAACGCCAACAAATGAACGCTTTGTACGTGATCCACAAATACCTTGACATCAAAGCTGGTAACATCCCTGCTCGCCCAATCACAATCTTCTTTGGTGGTAAGGCAGCTCCAGCCTACACAATCGCTCAAGACATCATTCACTTGATCCTTTGCATGTCAGAAGTGATTGCTAATGATCCAGCAGTAGCTCCACACTTGCAAGTAGTTATGGTTGAAAACTACAACGTTACTGCAGCAAGCTTCCTTATCCCAGCATGTGATATCTCAGAACAAATCTCACTTGCTTCTAAAGAAGCTTCAGGTACTGGTAACATGAAATTCATGTTGAACGGAGCTTTGACTCTTGGTACTATGGACGGAGCTAACGTTGAAATCGCTGAGTTGGTTGGCGACGAAAACATCTACATCTTTGGTGAAGATTCAGAAACTGTTATCGACCTTTATGCAAAAGCAGCTTACAAATCAAGTGAATTCTACGCTCGTAAAGCTATCAAACCATTGGTTGACTTCATCGTTAGTGATGCAGTTCTTGCAGCTGGAAACAAAGAGCGCTTGGAACGTCTTTACAATGAATTGATCAACAAAGACTGGTTCATGACTCTTCTTGATTTGGAAGACTACATCAAAGTCAAAGAGCAAATGTTGGCTGACTACGAAGACCGTGACGCATGGTTGGATAAAGTTATCGTTAACATTTCTAAAGCAGGATTCTTCTCATCTGACCGTACAATCGCTCAGTACAACGAAGATATCTGGCACTTGAACTAAGATACAAATTTATACGAATACATTTTGTAAAAAAGCGAGTTTCGATTGAAATTCGCTTTTTTAATGATGTAGATTTGAGTCAATCTTGTCTTAAAAAGATAGAAATCATAGATACAGTTAAGGCTTAGAAATACTGCTTTTTACTCTCTTTCAACCTCATACTCCTTGTATTCGCTTACATAAAGTATTATAATATAATTGTAGGAAAGAAGGTGTTTTTATGTGGAAAAAATATTTTTCAAAATATAAATGGACGGATTTATTTTGGATTTTATTTATCATTTTGACCTGCCTCTTGGCGGGTAATGATACTCTTTTCCCCCTTACCCATCAAGAAATCTCTTATCATGGGTGCTTATTTGGAATTACACTTGCCTTATTTCACTTGCTATTTATTGATAAGTTTGTTATCTCGAATCGAAAATAAAGATTAGAACTATGCTTGACTGCCTACTTTTATGATTGATTTTGGAGGGAAGATTTTGTCTCTGTTATTTATTATTTTAAATTTGTTTATCTTGTACAAGATCTATTCTTTAAGGCGGGAAAAATCGAAATACTTGATTTATACGGCCTATATCATATTTGGGGTAAATGTACTATATGGTATTCAATGGTTATTAAAAGAACTGATTTCAAATATTTCCCCTTAATGTGTATGGAAACTATAACAAAACGCATAAGATTAAGGTTTTTGACCACCTGTTCTTATGCGTTTTCGTAATATTGAAGATTTTCGGTAAGTTTTATACCTTTGGGAAGTATAGTTTAGAGTGCTTTCCCAACCAAAATCTCTGCTTCAATGGTAATTTCTGTCAGTTGGCTCCAGTCAATCTTGCTCTGGTCAACGTGAAATAGGAGAGGGGTCATGCTGAGTAGGGCTTGGAGTTGCACTGTTGTGATAGTCTTAGTCAGAGAGGCCGTTTGACTAGATAGGATGGTAAAGTGTTCTTGGAAATGATTTTTGATTTCTTGATTAGAATAATTCTTGTTTGTCAGCTGGTCTTGTACCTTCTGACGGATTTCCTTGAGATGATTTTCAGTTGGGATAATCTTTATCAAGATACCGTCTTTGGATAAAACGCGACGAAATTCTCCATAGTTGGCAGGTGAGAAGATATCAAGCAGGATATCCATGCTAGCGTCTTTTATAGGAAGACGAGCCAAGTCACCAACGAACCAGTTGACTGCCCAGTTGGGTTCGCTCTTGGCAGCGATTTGGACTGAATCTTTGGAGATGTCAAAGGCATAGAAAGTTTTTTCAGAGTGACTTTCTTGGAGTTTACGAGAGTAGAAACCTTCACCACAACCGATATCTAAAATTGTTTTGGCATTTTTTGAGCTTGAAAGTAAATCAGAGACGACCTCTAGAATAGCTTGGTAAAAGCCGGCTTCTAGGATTTGTTGCCGGTTTTGAAAGTTTTCCTTGTCGTAGTTGGTAGATTGCTTGATTTGAGGTGCCAGATTGACATAGCCAAATTTAGCCAAGTCAAAAGAATGGCGATTGTTACATTTGAGACTGTTCTCTAGCAGAGTCAGATTTTCTTGACAGATAGGGCAGGCAAAGGCAGTCGCAGAAGCAAAACGCTGGAGTTTAGGTTTGAGATTTGTATTCATAGTTTAAGTGTATCAAAAGAGGCAAATGAAAGCAACTTTAGGATGATTTGTAATA
>NZ_JBBJZX010000077.1:0-9362 GCF_038148935.1 Streptococcus pseudopneumoniae
TTGGTGTTTAAGATTTTACATCTTTATAAGTTAGCATAATCAACGTTATAAAAAACCATTTGTATTATTTAAAAAACAATTTTTTTGTTTTTAGTAACTTTTTAGGAACGAAATTTTTTTAATCTTCCTCTTATATCTCTACTCAATTTGTTCAGTTCTTCATCGTTACACAGTTCTTCACCATAGAATTTGCTGAATGTAAATAACCTTATAACTTCTTGGTAGCCTTCTTCAGTATTCTCATCAAGTAATTTTAGATAACCTTGAAAATTTCTAATTGCTTTTTTCTTCACAGCTTCAAAGTCTTCATCTTCAGAAACTGAATAATTGACTGGTCGCCACTCTTTGACGATTTGAATTGTGTCATTCCAAAATTCCATTTTATCTCACTTTTCAATGATTATTTTACTCTGGATTGAAAACGAGAATTTTTCCAACGGACTATAGATACCTTTTATCTCCACTATTTTATTCTTATATCCTTCGAATATCTCTTCCACCTGCTGATTAGTATAATCATAATTAGGTTTATAAGCAGTATTTGCTATTGAGTTCATTGTCCCAAATACTTTACTAACTCTTGATTCAGCAATTTCTCTAAAATTATCGTTTTTTTCAATCTCCAATTTAGGAGATAAAAAATGAAATGAGGATGATAAATTACGTTTTTTTTCATAAAATTCTGTTCTTGAATTTGAATATTCTAAAAAAAATTTTTTTATTTCATTTCCTTTATCTAATAATTTTAAAAATAACTCATTAACTTCTTCATCACTATATTCATAATATCTTTTATTTGATAAATTTCCTATTAGTGACAATGTTTTATAAACTTGTGTCATTCTTCTTTCCACTACAATAACAAAATTATTTGCTTTATCTACTGTTGTCATATTGTTCCTCCATCTAACCATTATAGCATCGCAAATCTTTTTTGTCTATTTTTTTAAAATAAACGGTCTATTTAAAAATATTAGACAAAAAGACCGTATTTTTCTTGACATAGTGGATACGATATGCTAAGATATCATCAACAGGTAAATAATTACCTCAAACACCGTGTAGAAAGGAAAATTTGTCATGACCCCAGAAGAACAAATGGCATTAGAGTATTTTTATGAAGAGATGGACGCCTATTATTGTGAAGAAGAACAAGGAGAGATTTTTGATTGATACGAGAATTAAATCATATCTATAGTTTCTCAGGATAATTGGAAACTATATTTGCAAGATACTACATTTATACACAAAACACAAAAAGGAGAAGATAAATAAATATTGCAAGAGCCTCACCCAGAGTAGAGACTAATTGAAACAATAATACATATATTAATTTTGAAAGGAAATATTGTTATGAATTCAAAAAAAATAGTTCCAAAAACTAAAACTCATACCTTTGACGATGTTATCGAACAAGGGTATTGTCATAGGCTATCAAGATATGTTCCTGATGCAGTTGTTGGAGGTTCCTACAAATATGATTCAACAGATGCATTACCATATGCGAAAAAACTTAAAAATACACTATATGGGCAAAATTTATCTGTTAAGTATGTAGCAAGTTTGTTGGATATGTGGGATAGAGCATGTCAGTTATTTCATACGGTAACAGGGACATGCTTAGCGGATGACATCTTTACCTCAAAGAAAATTTATAGTGAATTGTATTTTTACAATACTAATACTTCTGATTTTATTACAGATGAGATTATTGAACTTGTTAAAGAAAAACATCGTTCATATTCTAGAAAAGCTGATGAAGATAGCATTTTATCAGTTGAACATGAGTTTGAGATTAACCCTGACATCTATTATTATGTTCTAGGCAAATTGGGTTGGAAAAGAGTAAAACACAATTACCTAGTTAAGGCTCTTGCAGGGGCATTATCTTAGTTTAATCTAGGGGAGTATTCCTCCCCTTTTATATCTTAAAAAAGAAAGGAATTGCGTCATGAAGAATCTCTATAAATATCTTTTTTATTTGTTCTTTATTGGATTTGGTTGCACATTATATTATGTGCTTCTTTTAAAAAATGTCTATTCTCCTATCTTTGAAGCTATTGCAATATTGATGGGTATTACGATGATTATCTTTTTGATGATTTTTATAGATATGGCTTCCCCTGCTGGAGAGGAGAGAAAACATGAGAATGTTGAATCAAAGAATCTCGGTGATGAATAAGTATCCGTACTTTATTCGTCCTCGAAATATTAAAATTGTTAGACTAGCTATTCAAATTTTTACCCTTTTACTTCTCATGTGTTCATGGATTGCTACAATCCCATTTATTGCACGTCTAGTCTTTTCCATGTTTTTTATAAGTCTTCTTTTTTTCGTAGAGAAGTTCTTTCGTTCTAATTTTATAGCAAAATTGAGAAACAAGCTCAATATCAGAGAAGCATTGTTTTATATGTTAGTTAGTTTGGCTCTTTATGATGAAAGTGATAATGAAGTAGTAGATACAGCAGTTCTATATTTTGACGTTTCTAAGGATAACAAAGTTATTGTCTGTGTCCCATTATTTGGCAACCGTTATCTGAAAACCTTGAAAAATTTAGAGGAATATCTATGCCCCACTTTGGGCTTGTCCTTGCTGTCTAAAAAAGAAGAAATCGATAAAATAGTATACGTGTTAGGGAAGATAGAAGAAATTGAACAATACGTTTTTAATACTAATACATTAACTAGGGAGTTTTTTAAGGATATTCCTAGTCCAATAATCAAGCTATCAAATACCCAACAATTCTCTCTGAAATCGAATACTAATATCGGTATATATGGACGAACAGGGACAGGAAAAACAATAGCCCTACAATGGTACTTATTTAATGCACTGGCTAAAGGTTGTGGAACTGTTGACGGTACTTACTTAGGCATTGTAGACGGAAAAGGGGCAGACTTATATGCCCTTGGCAAGCTTCTTGAAGAAGAATTGGGCAAAAGTGTTTCCGTAGGTTCTTCTCCTACTTCACTTGCAAAGCTATCAAGACAGTTTGTGGAGATGATGAATGAACGTTTTGAGGTTATCAAGCAGAACAGTTCTCTAAATGCTGATGCATATGATTTGGGGATGACACCGAATTTCCTGTTTATTGATGAGCTCGCTTCTATTCGTGATAGTTGTGGCTCTAGCAAACAAGGTAAAGAGTTATGGAACGAAATTTTGCAAAATTTGGGTTTGATTGCTCGCAAAGGACGCCAGGCAGGTTTTCACCTCTGCCTTAGTACCCAAGACCCTAATGCAGACAATATTCCTGTGGAGTTGCGCCTCCAAATATCAAGTGTTTTGTATCTCTCGAATATTGGTATAGACCGGTTAAAAATGGCATTTTCTATGTGTGAACTTGAGAATGTACCTACTGTATCAGACAGGAAAGGGGAAGCTCTATTTTTCGCTGATGGAATAAATTCGGTTGAGCCTGTGCTAACAATTGTGCCATTTGTTGATTTAAAAACTAAACAAGAATTTTTACAGGTAGTTAGAAATATACTGCCAAACTACTAATAACGGTATTTTTCTCTGTTGGAATAGGAATTCTTTTCAATAGAGAAAAAGAGCCAACCGACTGCATTGCAGGAGGTAAGAAAGAAAGGACTTTATCATGAAATTAAATGATTTTTTGAAACCCGAACTACTAGGCAATCGCTTCTTTGCCGTGAAAGGGTATACAGAAGTATTAGACAGAGAGACTAATAAACCCGTAGCTTTACGACTTAATGTGTCAATTCAAGATGAGAATTCTGATTTCTTTATGGAGATGATACAAGTCAAAATAAATACATTATCGCCTACTGCTTCTGTTCAAGAGATGGCGAACAACAAAACTTGTCCTGTTAGTCTTAAAGATTTAAACGTAGGGCAATTCAATGGAAATTTGTGGTTCGCTTGTTCTGATGTTTTACCTGTAACAAAATAGTTAAGTTTAGATAATATATAAAGGAGTTTTACAATGCAAACTTTTAGCTACGATGATTTTAAGAATGAAAAGGGGATTGTTTCATTTTCTGAAGCGGAACAAATCTATTCTTGTCTTCTTAATTCCTCTAATCAACTTGATAAAGAATTTCAAGAAGAATGGACTACATTTGTACTTCTATGCGTAGAGTATGCCTCTGCACGTGGTAAATGGCTCACACTCTCAAGAGAAGAGAAACTTGCCAATGATGAATCTAGAACTGTTACTCACAATAAAGTTATTTATCAACTAAAGATTTTAAAAGGTTTAGCAAGTGAACAGGGCAATGATGTTGCTTGGTTTGAACAATTTAACGATGACAGAAAACGTATTGGCGACTTTGCTTACTATGTAGCTTATATCTATGCCTTAAATGCTCGATAGACAATTAGAGGATATTATAGCTATATATTACTCTATGTCTGATATTCATGGAAATTATTAAATAACATCTTAAGAATAATTAATTCTATTTATCTATCACCGAAACAATGTGCTATAACTTAATTCGATTCTTAGACTAATATCAAAAATAAAGAGGGGAATATATATGAAGACGTTATTAATTGGTGATTTACACTTAAAATCGCAACTGATTTTACCCATTGTTGACAAAATTATCCAAACACATAATATTAAGAGAATCATTTTTCTTGGTGATTACGTTGATTTACATGGTCAAACTAACAATATCCAACTTTATGCCAAAGACCTCACTTTTTTATACTCTTGGAAAATAGATAAAGAGCAAAACGGAATAGATGTAATTAATCTTATAGGTAATCATGATGCTTATTATTTACTGGGAGAACAAGCGCCTTTCTCAATTCAAAACCTAGAGGTCTTTTTCGCAGTTAAAGAATTGTTGCAGGATTTGAAATTACAAGTAGCTTATCAACTAGATGATTATTTAGTCAGTCACGCTGGTTTCAATCTGATATTTGACCCAAAAGAATGGCATTTTAACCTCTATACCAAAGAGCATGAAGAAGAATTAGATATTCTAGCTTATACAATAGGACCAATGCGTGGTGGGAAAGCTCTTGGGGGTCTCCTTTATGGGCACATTTTAGAGAATTAGAACTGCTTCCCAACCAAGACTTTCCTAAACAAATTGTTGGGCATACCCCTAAAGAATCTATTGATATTTCTAAAAATGTTATTGGTATAGATACTTTTTCATTATATATTGACAAAGATAATAAATATCAATTTATTGGTAATGGAGATTTACTCGTTTATGACCAAGGACATTTTGAGGTCATTTCAACAGACTGGGCAACAGACAAAATATTAAAACAATTACCACGACTATAAATTTAATAGCTACTTCTCATCATGTACCTAAGCAAAACTGCCGACAAGCAGTCGGCAAGCTGGAAGTGTGTTTAGCGGAGCGGTGCTTAGGATCACATGATAGAAGTAGGGAGGAGCTTTGCTCCTCCTAGTTTATTTATTATATAGACAATCTTTTGGCGAAAGCTATAATAAGGGTGCATTTTTTTATGAGTAATTATAATAAAAAAATCATTCGCACCGCTTCCTATATCGAAATTTGGGAATATGAAAAGCCAATTTTTTCAAAAGGAAAATCAACTATAGATACTAATGCTGAAAACAAGGAAAAATCAAAACGTAGAACATTTGACGAACTAACACCAGAAGAACAAGAAAAACGTCTGGAGCGAATGAAAAAAACTCGCTTAGAAGCAAAGTGGAACTTACTCCGTCTAGTCGATTGTAACTTTGATGATACGACTTCTTTTCTTACCTTAACCACTAAAGAAAATATCAGCGAGAGAAACGAATTCAAAGACTTACTCAAAACATTTATCAAACGCTTTAACTATCACATATTTAAAACTAAAAAAAGCCAATTAAAATATATTGCAGTATTAGAAAAGCAAAAACGTGGAGCATGGCATGCTCATATTCTACTTTTCAGTGTTCCCTATATTCCACATAAGCAATTATTAGAACTTTGGGGGCATGGTGCAGTATGGATAAATAAAGTTGACGTCGACAGCAAAGAAAATCGCGGTCGATATGTCACAAAGTATTTTGAAAAAGGTATTGGACAAGAATTGTTGGAAAACTTCGGAAAGCAAGCCTATTTTTCATCACGCAACTTGAAAAAGCCTGATGAAGATAAATTTTACACTTATGAAGATTTTAACTATGATAGTTCAGTCGTGCTATATGAAACGGAATACACTAGTAAGGTCTATAAAGACGGTCAGTATTTCGATAATCATGTAAAGTACAAGAAAATAAGACTAGATGAATAAAGGAGTAAGTCACATGATAGCAACTGTTACTAAGAATGACCTAATTGCCCTCGGTTTCTCTGAGGGAACATCTAAACGTATTATCCGCCAAGGGAAAGAGCTACTGATAACCCGAGGCTTTACAGTCTATCAGAACAAGCGAATTGGTACTATACCTGCTACTATTGCTACCGAATTACTCGGTTTTGATGTTCAAAACAGTACCCTCAAGGAGTAAAATATGGCAATTAGAAAAGGTAAAGACGGTAATTGGGTAGTTGATATTAGCAACGGTTTTGACCCAATAACACTAAAGCAACGTAGACTTGTCAGAAAGGGCTATAAGACGAAAAAAGAAGCTATTGAAGCAGAACACTACTTACGAAGTGTAGAGTTAAAAGAACGCTTCTATGGGGCTAAAATAACTATCCCCATACTATATGAACTACTTAAGGAAGAAGATAGCATAAATCATCGAAAAGCAAGCTATATCAATACACAAGATAATAATTACAACAAACACATCAAAGATTATTTTTCTATGGTCGATAATGTCGGAAAATTGACCTATGATGACATCTACCAGTTTAGAGAACATCTTAGGCAAAAAGCGGCTAAAAATTCAGATAGACCGTTAAGCACAAATACTATTAACAAAATCATGATTTTACTCAAAAAAATTTTTGATGTTGGTTTGCGAAAAGGCTATTACTCCTCCAATCCAGCAAAATTGATAAAAAAGTTGCCAATTGAAAAAACAAAAATGCAATTTTGGACAGTCAAAGAATTTCAGAAGTTTTTGACACTATTTGAACCCGAAGAATACAATATCAAACTACTCTTTACTGTTCTATTCTTTACAGGATTAAGACTTGGGGAAGCTCTTGCCCTAACATGGCAAGACATCGACTTTTCAAGTAATACAATTCATATCACGAAATCTGTCTATGTTAATAAAGGAGTAACTCATATCAGCACAACAAAAACTAAAGCAGGAACAAGAAGAATTGTCATCAATAAAAAATTAAGCCAAGAATTACAAGATTGGGAAAAGCAACAAAAACATCTATTAGAGCAATTTACCAACAATAGCCTAACATTACAAGTGTTTCAAAATAGTCCTATCACAATTACAAAAAATGCAGTTGAAAAACAATATAAGAAAATACTTGAACGTGATAGCACACTAAAACAGATACGCATACACGATTTTAGGCACTCACACGCTTCCCTGCTGATTAACCAAGGGGAAGATTATCTAGTTGTAAAAGAGCGACTAGGACATGCTTCTATAACAACCACGATTGATACCTACTCTCACTTGTACCCAAGTAAGCAAAAGGATTTAGCTGATAAACTAGATGATTTACTATAAAGTAATTGAGTTTTATAAATGGAAAGTTTATAATTAAATCATGGATACATCACAAGCAATAAAAGCACATGAAGTAGCTAAAAAAGCACACTTTGGACAAATTGATAGAGCAGGAATTGACTACATTAAACACCCTGAAACAGTAGCTAGTTTTGTCGCAACTGATGAAGAGAAAGCTGTCGCCTATCTACATGATGTAATTGAAGATACTTCACTAACCCTACTAGACCTAAAAAAGGAAGGTTTTTCAAAAAACATTATAGAAGCCGTCGATATACTTACAAAGAAAAAAGGACAAGATTATCAATCTTATCTCAATCTAGTAAAGACAAATGAACTTGCTAGAGTTGTAAAGTTGGCGGATTTACGGCATAATTCAGATTTAAGCAGACTACCATTAATTACTGAAAAAGACTTAGAGAGAAATAAGAAATACAGTTCTGCTATTAGATTTTTAAAAACAAAGAAAAAAAGTTAGTAACTAAACTATAAAAATTTATAAAGAGAAAACAAAAGACAAGGCTTATAAACTTTGTCTTTATTACTATACTGGCGGTCGGTCTCGAACTGGTACATCCTTGCGATACTACAATTTTATTAAAATAAATAACTATAAAAAGTGAAATTTTTTATTGAGAAACTTTTAGACTAGGAGTATAATGTATCTAAAATAACTATTAGGTGGCTGTTATATGAATAATGATGTTACTACACTAATTTCTGTTCAATTTAGTCAAGAGTTAAATTCTTTATTAAATGCTATTGTTGAAGAAAATAATACAACAAAGACTGACTTTATTAGACAAGCTATTATAGAGAAAATTGAAGATATGTATGATATTAAGGTCGCTGATGAAGCTTATAAAAAATGGGTTGAATGTGACAAAAAAACTTTCTCACATGAAGAAATGATGAGACGCTATGGCTAAAATATACGCAATATCTGATATACATGGATACTTGGATAAATTCATAGACGCTCTCAATAAAGTAAATTTAAACGTTCAAGATAATCGCCTATTTTTACTAGGAGATTATCTTGATAATGGACTTCAATCTTTTCAAGTCATTTCCAAAATAATCGAACTTGAGGAGGTTTATCCTAATCAAATTATTACTCTTCTAGGGAACCATGAAGAATGGTTTTATGATTGGTTGATTTTAGATAAGCCTACTGCTTCAGCATTTCCAGAAACAATAAAAAGCTTCTTCTCTCCAGAGGAATTGAACTATATTTTTAAATCGAATGCTAACAACTTTGAAACAGGTGTTAGAAATGAAATTAAAAATAATATCAAATTCAACCCATTTATAAACTGGTTTAAAAAACGATATAGGGATGAACGCTATTATGAAACTGAAACCCAAATTTTTGTCCATGCTGGCATTGATGAAGAAGCAGGAAAGCTTTGGAAAGAACTAACGAGTTCAGAGATATTTACAAACAAATTTCCTATTACCACTGGTAGATTTCATAAAGCTATTATTTCGGGCCATATTGCTTCTTGGGAAGTAGCTAAAGATAGAAGATACCTAGGTAAGATTTACTATGATAGTAAAAGTCATTACTTTATTGATGGAGATGTAACGAATAGCAAAACAATACCTGTTCTTTACTATGATACAATTACCCAAAAATATCACTTTCTATAACTTTTAATCATGTGCTTTTATATGAAATTAGTAATTATTAGTAACAATTCCAATAAATTTCTTATGACATAACAAAAAGACAAGGTTTCTAACCCTTGTCTTTTCTACTA
>NZ_JBBJZX010000078.1:0-9201 GCF_038148935.1 Streptococcus pseudopneumoniae
CTTTGATTTTCATTGAGTATTAAACAAAAAGTGAACAAACCTGAATTCTAATGTACAGAAGACTAGGCTTGTTCACTTTTTTATAGTCGCTATAAGATGATCTTATCTATAGCTTTTTATACATAATTATATATTCAGACATACTATTATCAATTGTGTCGCAGGGAGGAATCTATTAACGTACCCATTCACCATTGTCATTGACTCTATAGCCATCTATACTTGTATTGACCGCTAGCTCACCCGATGCATTTACATAATACCATTTACCACCAACTTGGAACCACTGATTGGCTTTCATAGAACCGTTGCTGTTTAGATAGTACCATGAACCATCAACTTGCTCCCAACCTGTTGCCATGGAACCGTTAGAGTTGAGGTAGTACCATGAACCGTTATTTTGGAGCCATCCTGTCTCCATTGCACCGTTAGTATTTAGGTAGTACCATGAACCATTCACTTGTACCCAACCTGTTGCTAGGGAACCATCAGTGTTATAGAAATACCACATACCGTTTTCTTGTTTCCAACCTGTTTTTGGAGCAACTGGTTTAGCTGGTTCTACTGTTGCATCTGTTCCTTGGTTAGATGTAACAGACGCAAGATATGAAGGAGTAGATGGTTGTGCAGGAACAACAACTTTTTCAGGTTCTCTCGTCCCTCTCCTTATACGTCTTTTCTCCATCTCTGTTCTTGTTTGACGAGAGGTATGCTCAGTGACTGTACCATCTTCTTCATCTACAGTATAGGTTGTAATAAGCGTAATTTCTCCAGCTTTTCCTGGTATTTCCTCCACTTGCTGTCCTTTATCAAGAGTTGGGTCATCGAGATATTCTGTTTCAATTGGAATTACTTTTATTTCAACGCTATCCTTAGCTGGAACTTTAACAATAATATTTCCTACTTCATCAACATCAGTCTCCGGTTCCTCTCCTTTACGGCGGGTATCGTCTTTAATAAATGTCACTCCTGTTCAATCAGCATGAACAAAACTTGTATTCAAGATTCCTCCTAAAAATAAAGTTAGCCCGATTATTACAGAACCAAAAATCTTTCCGAGTTTACGTAATGCTTAGCGCTTATTGGGATTAGATTTTGCCATTACATCCTCCTTCTAAAAGTTACTACAAAGCGATTTTTTAACTAATACTAAACAAGATTAAAGAAGGAACTAGAACATCTGTCTTGTACTAATCAATATGCTATTTTAAAGTTGTAAATAAGCTTGGGATGCCAATTATTATATTTACAATAAATAGTTGACTTCGATGAAAGCAGAAAAGAAAATTCACTAGTCTTCCCTGTTTATCTGATAATAAATAAGATCAGCAAGATAACCTTTTCTCTCTACACCATTAACAATGGTTTGTAGATAGGACATTCCAGCCTTTTCCATGACACGACCTGAAGCTGGGTTGAGACTGGCATAACGTGCTCTGACCTTTTGAAAACCTGCTTGAGTAAAACAAAAGTCCAAGACAGCTTTCAAAGCCTCCGTCATCATACCATGACCCCAGTATTTCTTGCCTAGCACATAGCCAATTTCACAAGAAGAATCATTCTCATCTATTGCAACGATGCTGATATCTCCTATCACTTGTTCTGGGTTCTCTTTGAGACAAATGGCCCATTTGTAATAGTTAGGATTGGTATAGGAGGCAACCCAATTGCGAATCGAGTTTCGAGTGATTCCGACATCAGGATGAGGATCCCAGGTAACATAAGTCAGATTCTCAGAGGATGAAGCCCAATTTTGAAACATGGCATCTGCATCACTCTCCACAAATTTTCTTAAAATCAAACGTTCTGTCTGTAATGTTTGCGTACCGATAGCTTTCACGATACTACCTCACTTTCTGATAGATGATTCTCTGTCCAATCTCCATTGAAATTTGTTTTACTTTTTAATTTCAAGGTAATAAGCTAAAAAGGCCCACTGGACATTCCTCGCTTACCTGTTTCCATGCTCGGGGTAAAAAGGACTAAACTCAGCAACAGCTAGAAAACGAGTTTTTGGTCTAATCCCTTGACGCAGTCGCTGTCTGGTTTGAAATGCGCTCTAGCAAGCTTTTTCAAACCTAGTCATCGTTGCGGGGGTGAGACGACGAAATCGAACTCTGTGAGTTACCGGACCTTCTCTCACTTTCTTATTTCAAGGTGAGAGGCTGAAAACCTCCACTGGAGGTTTTCACTCCCAAAAGTCATCAAATACGGTGATTGGTAGGTGGCGTTTGTGTTGGCCTTTGTGCCACCAGTTTTCAATAGTCATTTGGGCTTCTGGGCTGATTGTTTTGCCTTCTAGGTAGTCGTCAATCTCTTCATAAGTGACTCCAAGTGCAACTTCATCAGCTAGGCCTGGTTTGTCTTCTTCTAGGTCTGCTGTTGGGATTTTTTCATAAAGGGCTGGGTCTGCACCAAGTTCCTTCAAGAGTTGTTTTCCTTGACGTTTATTGAGGCGGTAAAGAGGGAGAATATCCGCACCACCATCACCAAACTTGGTAAAGAAACCTGTGATATTTTCCGCAGCATGGTCTGTTCCAATGACCGCTCCACTATAGGAACCAGCAAGGGCATACTGAGCAATCATACGGCAACGTGCCTTGATATTACCCTTGTTGAAGTCTGAAACAGAGCTTCCTGTAGCTTCAACTGCAGCTGTCATGGCATCAGCTGATTCCTTAATATTGACGACTAAACTGACATCAGGCTGGATAAAGGCTAGTGCTTTTTGCGCATCTGCTTCATCGGCTTGCACTCCATATGGCAGGCGGACAGCGATAAATTTGTAGCTGTCATCTCCCGTTTCAGCTCGCAGTTCTTCCATAGTTAATTGAGCCAATCGACCTGCTAAAGTTGAGTCTTGTCCCCCAGAAATCCCAAGTACAAAGGTTTTAAGAAAGGGATGTTTTTTCAGGTATCTTTTTAAGAAATCAATGGAACGACGGATTTCTTCCTGGGCATCAATCATTGGTTTGACACCCAATTGCTGAATAATAGTCTCTTGCAAACTCATTCTTCTTCTCCTTCGCCGAGGGCTTCCTTGCGCATCTTGTCAATCAAGTCCATCTTGTCTTGCCATACATCACGCGCCAAATCCACTGGATAGTGTTGCGGATTGAGCACACGCTTGTACTCATCCCAAAGCTTGTCAAATTCCTTACGAGCATAATCCTGAATCTCAGTCAAACTAGGCAAGTTGTAAATCAATTTCCCGTCTTTGAAGATATCCACTAAGAGAGGAACGGCATCAAAATTACGAACGGTCTTCTTGATGTAGGTATAAGTCGGATGGAACATCTTGATTTCTGTCATGCTGGCAACATCTACGCCATCATAAGTGATATAGTCTCCTTCTGACTTGCCTTTTTCACGACTGGTAATGCGCCACACCTGCTTCTTACCTGGCGTCGACACTTTTTCTGCATTATTAGACAGCTTGATGGTATTACGCATATTACCATTTTCATCTTCGATCGCAACAATCTTATAAACCGCCCCAAGAGCTGGTTGGTCATATGCTGTAATCAGCTTAGTACCTACTCCCCAAACATCAATCTTAGCGTGTTGCATTTTGAGGTTAAGGATGGTATTTTCATCAAGGTCATTTGATGCATAAATCTTAGCATCAGTAAATCCTGCCTCGTCCAGTTGTTGACGAACTTTTTTAGAAATATAGGCAATGTCTCCAGAGTCAATGCGGACACCAAGGAAATTAATCTTGTCACCAAGTTCACGCGCAACCTGAATAGCAGCTGGCACACCGATACGAAGGGTATCATAGGTATCTACAAGAAAGACGCAATTTTTGTGGGTCGCAGCATAAGCCTTGAAAGCCTCATAGTCATTGCCATAAACCTGTACCAAAGCATGGGCATGAGTTCCTAAAACAGGAATGTCAAAGAGTTTACCAGCACGCACATTACTAGTTCCATTAGCGCCACCAATCACCGCTGCGCGTGTTCCCCAGATAGCCGCATCCATTTCTTGTGCACGACGAGTCCCAAATTCCATCAGTGGTTCATCCGCAATGACCGAACGAATACGAGCTGCCTTGGTCGCTACCAAGGTCTGGTAGTTGACAATATTCAAAAGAGCCGTTTCGACCAATTGACATTGGGCTAGAGGGCCTTCCACCTGTACAATCGGTTCATTGGCAAAGACCAAGTCCCCTTCTTGAGCAGAACGAACGGTCAACTCCAACTTGAAATTTCTAAGGTAATCCAAGAATTCCCCATGATAGCCAAGCCACTCTAAGTAGTCGATATCACTATCTGAAAAGCGCAAATCTTCAAGATACTCCACAATCCTTTCCAAACCAGCAAAAACCGCATAGCCATTATTGAACGGTTGCTGACGGAAATAGACTTCAAAAACCGCCTTTTTATTGTGAATCCCTTGGTCAAAGTAAACCTGCATCATATTAATCTGGTACAAGTCCGTGTGCAATGTTAAACTATCATCTGGATACATACTTTTCCTACTTCCTTAGCTAGAAACTCATGAAAATTTTCAAGAACCTTCACATATTCCAATAAATTAGTACTATTATATCACATTTTAGCTGTATTGAGAAAAGAGCAACAAGCTATTCTCCACTCTCCAGTTCATCCATATCTTGCTCAAACTTTTTCTGAGCCCATTCGCCATAGCTCTTCAGACCAAGATTGCCAATAAAGACCCAAGGAAGGTAAATAACATAAGTAATGACCCAAGCAGACAGGTATTTAACGTTCAAAGGATTGTGCTGATAAATTTCTATGTTAAATTGATAATTCTGCAACATCAAAAGAGTCGTAATAGCGAGAGTTACCAGCAAACACCCTAAAATTGTAAAATGAAAACGACTATAGTAGTTCACACCCAAATCTCGAGCACGGCCGAAAAAGTAAAAAGTTCCAATAATGATAATGATGAGAATCATTCTCGGATTAAAAAGATTTGGTGCTAATACTACAATCATATAAGATAAAAGCAAGAAAGCTATAGAGATATAGAAACTTTCTGCCCCCGCTTTATTGATCAATTGCTCTTCTCTTTCGTCAAGTAATTGATAATGAATGAATTTAGTTACCATCTTCTTCCTCCCAAAATAGTTGGTCTAGGGTTTTCCCTAAACATCTGCAAATGGACTGGCAGAGCGAGAGACTGGGATTGTATTTTCCCGCCTCTATCAAACCAATAGTCTGGCGCGTCACCCCAACAGCCTCTGCCAGTTGACCTTGTGTTAAATCACGCTCAACCCGAGCTAATTTTAATTTTAAATTTTTAGCCACCTGCGTCCTCCTTATAGTTTTAATACTCATCTACTCTTAAAAAATCCAAAACCAACACAAGCTGTCAGCTATTTATTATAACCTCATTAATTAGCACTCCAATATTATCTTCAGCCTAAAATCAGTATGTTGGATTGCTTGAAATAAACTTCCTAGTTTGCTATTTGATTTTTTGTTTAGTATTAGCTTTAGTAGGGTCTTTTAAACGAGTTTTGATTGCTTGTATTTCTTATTTAGTTGATTTCATATCACTATTATATAATGCTTTTGGAAATGAGTCTAGCATAAGACAAAAACGTGTACACAACAAGAGCAGGAGCATAGCAAGATGACTGATTTTTTACTAGATTTTAAGTCTACAAAATAATACTAAATAAAACTAAAATGAATACTCCTTGCTTTTCTTGAGAGTGAAAAAATACAATAAGATGATTGTAGTGATTACCACAAGATACTGACTAATAGACATCGTATTTGAAGCCACAAATACAGGTAAAGAATAAAAAGGAAGAAGTTCAATTGCTTTGATAAACAAATCATTACTAGTATTCATCATAATCGTATTTAATATATTAGGGATAAAGAGTAGTAAAGCTACTAAAATACCAAATACCAAGCCACTTTTCAATTTGTATAAATAGAAAATGTAAGATAATAGAAAATAAAATAGGACTAACAAAATTGTATTGACTACAATGACTACTATAAAATCTAATCCTAAATCACCTGGAACACCCAATTTACTTACGATGACTAGTAACACAATGCCATTCAAAGCATAAATAATGGAAACTGAGATGGCATATAGAAAATTAGACAAGACGTAAATCATCCGATTTTTCTGTTGATTATAAAATAAACTGATCGTATTGTAGGAAAAATCCCTGCTAATAATTCGGTTAGCATGTATAACAGCCATTAACATACCGAGCATAGCATAAAAGTTTGAAATATGCTTAATACCAAGCGATGTCCCTTGAGTCCTTAGAATAAAGAATGTAACCAATATCGGCGGTATAAACGAGATAATCAAACCGAGATATATTACGCCTGATGAATATAAATCCCTTATATTTTCCTTAAGAAAATTCAATTTATTTAATTTCATGATTATATCCTTCCTTTATTTTGAACGATTTAGATAAATATCTTTAAGCGTCTCTTTTTTAGTTTCAAAATCAACTACTTTAATAGAGTTTTCGTTAAAAAATTTAAAAAGCTCACTACTTTGAATATTCCCAGACATAGTAATTTTCAGTCCCTCTTCCTGAACAATATCCCCAAATTCTTGTTTGGTAATGAAAATGTCTTTATCTACAGCTGATGAAAAAGCTATCTCAAACAAGCAATTATGACTATCTTTTCCTACTTTTTGGAATGTCAAAAGCCCGTTCTCCAAGAAGAGGACTCTCTCACAAATTTCTTCAATATCTTCTAATTTATGACTCGATATTAAAATTCCCACATTTTCACTTAAAGCTAAGTTTTTTAGAACCGCTAAAACTATTTGTGATGATTCAATATCTAAACCATTAGTCGGTTCATCTAAAATCAATATATCAGGTTCCGTAACGAGAGTTAGAAGCAAAGCTAATTTTTGTTTTGTACCCAAAGAATAGGTCTTTACTTTTTTATTAATAGACTGAGTCAAATCTAACTCTTGAATCAAACTCCCAAATCTTTCTTGATTGTAGTCAACACCATATAAATTTGACAAATATTTTAAATTCTCTAAACCTGTTTTAGATAAAAATAACTTTGGTTCTTCGATTAAATACCCAACATTATCACTACTTATAATATTCCCTGCAGTCGGTTGATTATTCTGAACAAGAATTTTCATCAATGTACTCTTACCAACTCCGTTTCTCCCTACTAGACCAACAATTTCACCCTTATTAAGTGCGAAATTTATATCTTTGAGAATGGTTGAATGACCATAATGCTTACTTACATTTATAACTTCCATTTTTTATTCCTCCATTAATATTCATTGTTTGCTCTTTGATTCTTATTGAGTTTAAAAAGTTGCGCCTCTTTTTAACAACATTATATCATATATCTAACTTAATGCAATATATAAATGTCATTTTGTAAAATTTTATTAACAAAAAAACTCTCTACCACAAAAAGATAGAGAGTTTTTAGTTTAAATATATAATTTCAAAATATCGACGGCATCGCTTCTTTGTTTAATTTGATAGGCTTTGGATACCTAAGCTCCGACTTTATCACTTAAAAAATAAAAAAGGACAGCTAATCCCTTGCACATCAAGGGATTTCGCCATTCTTTAATCTCGTTTAAGTGTTGTATATGGAGCTTTGCATAATTTTTTAAAACTAAACAACTACATTAAGCTCGAACTGTGACACTAGTTCCATCTTCCTTATAAAGATTGATGAGTCCTTCTTTGAGAGCTCGAACCATGTCTCCAGCTTGAACAGGTTGTGGAACCTTGATAGTCAATAGTTCCATTGGATTTGGAGCGCGGTCGATCTTATTTCCTTTTGCATCATGCAAATCTTCAATATACGTTTCAAAATGACGGAAACCTGGGCCATAAAACTCAACTTGGTCGCCTTCGTTAATCACGTTCCGTTGACGAATAGTTGCTGTTTGTGTCGCATCATCATAAGAAACCACTTCAGCGACAAACTTATACTCAGGAATTTTACGACGAGCACCGAACAACTGCTCATTTTCAGATGGTGTACCGTAGTAGAAACCTGTTGCTAATTCACGTTGGGCAATCTTCCACATCTCGTCCACCAAGTCTTGTTTGATAGCTTCAAACTTTTCAGGACTTTCAAGATAGGCATCCACAGCCGCCTTGTAGCAGTTGGTTACTGTTGATACGTAGTGAATAGACTTCATACGTCCTTCGATTTTTAGACTGTCCACACCATTTTCAATCATATCTGGGATATGGTCAATCATAGACATATCAACGGCTGACATTGAAAATTCTTCTGGAATTTCACCTTTCAAGCTCTTGCGTTCTTGACCAAATGGCATATCGTAAAGGTCGTATTTCCAACGGCAAGATTGAGAGCAACCACCACGGTTAGCATCACGCATACTCATGTGGTTTGAAAGAGTACAACGACCAGAGTAAGAAATACACATGGCTCCGTGAACAAAGGCTTCAATCTCAACATCTGTGCGTTTGCGGATTTCAGCTAATTCTTCCATTGAAACCTCACGCGCCAAAACGACACGAGTCAAGCCCAGTTCTTTCCAAAATTCAAGTGTTTCATAGTTAGTGGCACTTGCTTGGGTAGAGAGGTGAATTTCAAGACCTGGTGCTTCTGTTGCTGCAATCATAATCAAGGCTGGGTCAGATACGATAACTGCTGCAATCCCGATATCACGCAGTTTACGGAACCACTCACCAGCACCAGCTTCATTTCCTTCGTGCATAACCATATTGGCAGCTACATAGACTTTGGCACCGTACTTGGCCGCAAACTGGACACCTTCTTCCATCTGTTCAAAGGTAAAGTTTCCGGCACGGCTACGAAGACCATAGGCCTGACCGCCAATAAAGACAGCATCTGCTCCATACTGAACAGCTACTTTTAGCTTCTCTAAAGTCCCTGCAGGTGATAAAACCTCAGGACGTTTTAATGTTTTTGTCATGTTTTCTCCTATTTGCAATATAAAAGTTTGACGTTTTTCCTTCTCATTTTATAGTAAATAAGCGATAAAATCAAGCCTAGACGGATTGTTTTGACAATTCTAATCTTTTAAACTTTGCATAATAACTGTTAAACTGTCGAAAATTAACCCAGTTTTAACAGGTAGTCAAAAAGTCTAGAAAAGTAAAAACCAGTACCCAAAGATACTGGCTCATTAAACTACATAAATTAGTCCTTAGATGACTATTCCCATTCTATTGTTTTCTAAATTGATAAGGTTTGATATAGT